>JAFLCP010000120.1 GCA_017303505.1 Planctomycetota bacterium
GTCGGTTTGACTGTGCTAACGGTACAAGGTTGCAAACGCGTTGGATCTTAGCAAGATAGAAGCAACAGCAAAGACCTAGCCTCCGCTAGCGCTACGGCTACGGGTTAAACGAAGTCTCGACGGGGCGCGCGGACCATTAGCCGAACGCGTTAGCGTCGGTTGGACTGTGCTAACGGTACAAGGTTGCAAGCGCGTTGTACGTTGGCAAGATAGAAACAACAGCAAAGACCTAGCCTCCGCTAGGGCTACGGGCTAAACGAAGTCTCGACGACGAGCGCGGACCATTAGCCGAACGCGTTAGCGTCGGTTGGAATGTGCTAACGGTACAAGGTTGCAAACGCGTTGGATCTTAGCAAGATGGAAGGACCAGCAAAGACCTAGCCTCCGCTAGCGCTGCGGCTACGGGTTAAACGATCTACAGCCCCCCAGGTCTTTACCACCAAAATTCGGTTCTAAGGTAACGATAGGCTTGCAACTGCAATACGCGTCCAATCGAACTCCAACCACGGTGAATTCGAGCAAAACCGGTCATCCCAGACTTCAACTGCCCCGCTCCCTTCTCAACGTGGCAATACAGTACAACCGTTTGTCCCTTAGGTTCTGCGGTAGGCGAAATCGATTTATTGGGAACCTTCTCCGCCGAAGTGGCAATTCGATCGACTTTCCCTTCCAAAACTTCAAGCGGTAAGGCGCGGGCCTTAAATATCACCGTTTGCCCAGGCTTAACGGCCAATGCATCTTGTTCTTGAATCACAACCTCTACCAAGGGAGAGCCCGATGCTTCGATTTGGCATAGCAACTCACCTTTGTTGACATAAGCCCCCATCTTCTCATGAAGTCGAATGGTCCGCACAAATCCATTTTTGGTCGCCACGATCTTCAACGATTCTTGTTGCTCTCTCAAGAACTCCAACTCTTCAACAAGTCTCTTTCGGCGAGCCTCTTCTGCTTCGATATCCTCGGGACGTGAACCGAGCTTTAAGAGACGCAACTTGCTCTCCGCGTCAGCAAGTTCTTGTTCTCGGCGAGCCAATTCAGCTACGGCCACACGAATCCCTTCGGTTTCTAGTGCCGCGCGTTCTGCTCTCACTTCAGCCAGGCGTTGCTGCAATACACTTAGCTTGGTTTTCTCGCGATCTAATTGCGCAGGTGCCATAGCCCCCTGCTTGGCCAAGTTAGCGGACTGAGCCAACACCTTTTGAGCGTACTCTTCTTCGGCTTCCGCTTGTTTGATTCGATGATCGACGGCTTCCATTTGGTGTTTTAGCGTCGTTTGCATGGTAGCGAGCTCGATTTTTCCAAGTTCACACCAACTTTGCAACCGCTTAACTCGTGATTCTTGCTCTGATAATTCCTCCGCTCGCGGGCCAGCCTTTAACCGTTTTAGGTTGGCTTCGGATTCAATCAACTCTGCTTGTTTTGTTTCTAATTGACTAACAAGTTCAGGCGACCGTAGTACACAGATCGCTTCTCCAGTTTTGATTTCTTGTCCATCCTGCACAATCACTTGATCAATGAAGCTACCCAAGGGCGCAGGGATATCCATGCAATCCATAGGTCGGACTTCGAATTCGCCGGACACGTTGTGGCGAGTTGGAATGACGAACAGAAGCGCGACACATGTGGCAGCACCTGCTCCCCAAACCAGAAGACGAAGACGGCGAAGCTGCAACATCTTCAAGAACTCCTTACCTAAAAATCCCCGAAACACACGTCGAACGGCATAAAACATAAGCAGACATCCAAAGATCAATCCAAATAAGCCAAACTCTAATGTGGCGTACTTGACCATGTTGATAAGAACTATGTTCAGAAAAGCGAGAGCGAACAACCAACTCATCAATCCATAACCAAACAGCAGATAGGCGTTCTTCACTTTTTTTGGTTTTGGCGCACCCCATAGATAATGGGCCAAGTGCGCGAACCAATAAGCCCTACCACTCGAATACAAATTGGGAATACCCAAACCGTCCGATAGTAGATAGTAGCCATCAAAACGCAAAAGGGGATTGAAGTTCATCAAGCCTCTGGCACCGCAGGCAGAAGCAACCACAAAGGCCAGATAATGAATGAACGACCCCGGAATTGTAACTCGCCACAGAACCACACATGCGGCCCAAACGCAGAGATCCATATAACCGCCAGCAGCCGTAATTAGCATGCGGCGTTTCTTGCTTGGTATCGTCCAAGCGTCTGAAACGTTGACATACAAACAAGGAATGAGCATCAAAAACAAAACACCCGCTTCGCGAACTTCTCCGCCGAATCGCTTACATGTCGCACCATGTGCAATCTCATGCAGTGCGGTTGCTCCGACCGATGCAAAAGCCAAAACAACTAGTGTTTCCCAGCGAAAAGAAGCTTGAATGGAATTGGTAAGATCGTCGCTGCTTTGAATAAGTATGAATGTTGCCAAGCCCATTAAGCACAACGTGGCGATAAAATAGGCCTTGGTCCAAATCCAAGGACAGAGCTGAACGATGAATCCCAAAAAGCGGTCTGGATTCACCAAAGGAACCCGCCAAAACAAAATCGATTGCTTCCAAAATCTCTTTTGTTTCGGGTTAGAGGTTATCTCGTCATCGTCATCGAAATCGTCTTCATCTGGATCATCGATCGCTGGCGATTTATCACCATTTTTTGATGGAATGAGACCCTTGTGTTCGATCGACAGAAGAAATGCGAGTAGATCCGCATCGTCGATTCTATCATTGAAACGTTCCGTGTATTCTTGCTTTAGTCGCTCAGGTGTCGAGCTAGCCTGCAGTCGTTGCAGAATAAAAAACTCTTCTTGTCCGGTCGAAAAGTAAGTCCGATCCTGCGTGTTTTTGACCACGAAGTTACCATTCCCCAGATCGCAAAGCGTGATCCAGGGTTGAAGCGTTGGTAACGTCTTTGGAAGTTGGCTGTGGCTCTCATTGCCAACAGCTTCATCCACAATGGCCATCCGCTTTTCCTCTATTTGAGTTTTTCCAATACGGCTTCAGGTTCACGTAGGGTAATTTGCTTACTTTCCTCTTCGCTCAATACACGGATATAAAAGGGAACTCCATCTCTAAGTGCGCGGGCCGCTCGATGATGTCCATCGATAAGTACGGTTCCGTGCAACAGCTCATCATCTTCCGTGACATACCAGTAGTGAGCGACAATTCCGGGATACTGAAGATCGACGTGATCCAGGTGTGGTTTATGAATATGCGCCCAGGCTACTGCATGCTCCACATCATCGTTTTCTAACAGAAACGTCGCACGTCCATCCGATGTGATTTCACGGGCTAAATCCACATCAAATTTGTATTGATCGAAGAACATCCGGTAATACTCAGGGCCTTCCTGGCATTGAGGACAAGCTCTCTGTTTGGTGGGCTTCTTGCGGGAAGTCTTCTGGCTATCCGATTTCTTAGCTGTCTTGCGTTGAATATTTTTCGCCATGATATCAGGCCTTCATTTCGAACCTGCTGTATCCGTTCATTTGTGGTAAGGAGCCACATACCCATGTTTCCATTAGCATGTAGCTCTTTGCTAACTTATCGATTAAGCGGCTAGGCCTAAGCTAAGACTAGCACTTCTTGCCGCCTTTACCGCCCTTGCTTCCCTTGCTCGATTTGCCCTTGCCTGACTTGCCCTTTCCGGACTTACCCTTGCCTGAGCTGCCTTTACCGGAGCCACCTTTACCAGATTTGCCCTTACCGGACTTACCTTTGCCTGAGCTGCCCTTACCTGAGCCACCTTTTCCTGAGCCACCTTTTCCTGAGCCACCTTTGCCGGAACCGCCTTTACCTGAGCCCCCCTTGCCGGAGTTGCCATGTCCCGACCCACAATCGCACCAGCAGCAAGAAGGTACGATACGATCTTCGAGACGTGTTAAACGAAATTTTGCCATAGGGTGAAACCTCAAAAACATGGAGCCATTAAATCACTCGAAGCGAGTGCCGATGACTACAACGCTAATTGCCACCGTAGTGGGGACAACGAACTGGGGTTACCAAGATGGGAAAAACGGGAAAGCGTGCCCGACTTTGCGGCCCAGGCATTACGTAGTGATTTTCTGGATTGTGCCAGTCCCGCTCGATAACACCCAACTTTGGTATAAGGTCCTAGCTTCTTTCCACTGCGCGTAATGACGATGGTAGCGATTATGGCGGCTTAGTTTGCTGCAATTGGGTAGCAGCTCAGTTTGAACTTGAGATCAAACTGTAGAAATCAATGGGAATTCCTCATGCGGCTGGAAAGATACCTCAAAAAAGGTTGTTTGATTTTCCAGATGCTTGCGCTGCTTTTAGGTCTCAAGGTATCCGCTTCAGCGCAATCCCTGCTTAATGTACCTCCGGGAGAACCAGCGGCGGCCAAAGTGTCGGCCTCTTATAAGCCTGTGCTTCCAGAAAGTACTCGCTTCATTGTGCAACCCCAGGCTGGAGTGTCGAATACTCGGCAGCAATTCACAACGCCCCCCACGACACAGCTGGGGTCGCCCGCAGCAACAAGTGAAGCTCCTACCCGAAATCAGAATCAATTGATTCTGTCGTCGGCCTTGATTAGCCTTCCTACCGCTGCACAAGCCATTCAACCGTCTCTCGACACTAAACTGAATCCCCCAACCTCTCTCTATGAGGCCTTACCTGCACCTGCTCCCTCGGGGCTGTCGCCCACAGCATCGTTGTCGAAACCCTCAAATGTTTCTTATGGAAACCTAACTCCAAATTGGCTTACGCTGCCCATCGCCTTAGATCAAGCAATCATCAATTCGCTTACCAACAAGCAAGTGATCCATTCTTTGGATGGCCAAGTAACAGTAGAATTAACGACGCCACTGGATCCATTTATTGCTGCGGAACAAGTACAAATAGCCGCCGCTCGTTTCGATCCGACGTGGAAAACAGCGTTTGTGTCAGATCACATCGACCTACCTCCTTCTTCGTTTACACCTGACGGGCTTCCGGTTGCGACCAACCGCGATGAGATAGAATTTCTCTCTCGAATAACCAAAGAATGGGCAACAGGCGCCACGACCAGCATTGGTTATGAACCATCCTTGGCGTATCTATTCTTCCCACAAGGAAATGCAGGTGGTTTTAATCCGAGTCATGCAGCAACAATGGTATTGCAAGCGACCCAACCCTTAATGCGTAACGGGGGAAGAGCCACAAATCTAGCAAATATCCGAATCGCCAATGTTCGCGAGAAACAAAGTGCCTTGCTGGTTCAATCCAAATTGCAGTCCCAACTCCGAGGGATTGTCACAATTTATTGGCGTTTACATGCAGCCCACGTACGCTACAAAGCGCTCACTGAGGCTATTGTGCTGGCCGAACAAATGTATCAACTTGAAAGCAGTCGCTACAAAGCGGGCCGAGTGATATTCGCCGATGTCGCGCGAGTTGGCGTGAACAAAGAAGACCTTATTCAACAGAGGATTGATACCGAACGAGATCTCAAATTGCTCAGCCTCCAACTATCTCAAGTCGCCGCGATTCCGATCGATGCCAATACCATTATCTATCCGACCGATACACCGATTCATACTTTTCCGATCTTAGATGCAGAAACGATCACCTCGTTGGCCATGAATCGAAATCCCAACTTGATGATTCAACGCAACGAACTTTCCGTACTTGCAAATGAATTGCAAGTCGCCCGCAATCAATTGAAGCCGCAGCTCGACCTAAAATCCGCAGTTCGCTCGGGTGGTCTAAACGATGACTTGGGGAATGCCATTAAGGATATGTCTCGCGTCGAGTTTGTAGATGTGTCTGTCGGGATCGAGTATTCCCGCCCCATCGGCAACCGAGCAGCCCTCGCCAAGCATCGTCAATTACAATTGGCACAAGCGCGGAGCGTGAACCTTTTGGACGCCTTTGAACAAAATGTGGCGTATGAAATTGCAGAGAAAATCAATTCTGTTCAACTCGCATTCGCCAAGTTCGAAAGTTCCTTGAGGCAATTAGGCGAAGCTCAGGAATGGGTGCGTCTGTCTCGGGCCCGCTACCAAAATCCGCCGGATGAATTAGGCCCAGACGCACTTCTGATTTCTCTTGTGGATTATCAAAACGCTATTCAGGCCCACGTTGATGCCCTGTTTTCCACGGCACAGGATCTTTCCGAATACAATGCAAGGCTATGCGAAATCGGCGAACTTGAAGGGATTCTGCTCGAAAACTGGGGGATCTCTTTGCACTGTGAGCAGCCGTAATCTTCTTAGTAAAGACATGATTTGATAATGTCCGTTCTGTGAATCGAAGCCTTCTCCTTCCTCTAAGGCAATCGATACCATCGGTATAACTGGTACACTTTTCCTACACCGCGTAGATTCGGATCTGTTCTGAACTTGAACTGCCGTCCTCCCATTCTTTCATCGGTTATGTTTTCGATTAACCCGTGAATAGCCCAGTTCGAGCACCTCCCTCGGAGCGAACGACGTCGCCTATGGTTAAGACACTCCAAAAAGATCTCCCCTTATCTCGATCTTTCATTTGGAACCTACAAGCGAAATATTATCAATCCCTTGGAATTGACGCGTGGCTCAGCGGGATGGTGCCATCGCGAGTTACCACAAATTCTCACATAGCTTGGCGGTATGCGCGGCTGATCGCAAGCTATATCCGCGACACGAATGCCGACGACGTCACCATTTTAGAACTCGGCGCAGGTCATGGTCGCTTTGGATTTCTTACAGCGACTCACCTACATCGCATCGCGCAAGACATCCTGCCCAAAAACAAAAGTTGGCGATACATTCTAACCGACTGCGCCGAACGAAATATCCAATTCTACGAAACACACGAAGCGTTCAGTCCTTTACGTGAGCAGGGGAAAGTTGACTTCGCACGATATGAAGCGGGCGTCGACCACCAAATTGTGCTGCGAGGCAACGGAGAAGTCATCGATGCCGCGCATCCTGTAAAACATCTAATTGTTATCGGCAATTATTTCTTTGACTCACTCCCCATGGATGCTTGGCATGTTAAGGATGGTGAACTCTCCGCTTTCTGGCCATTGATTCACTGTCGTCCGACGGGTGAATGCTATTCATTGGAACAAGCCGAGGTGCTTGAACATTTGGATTTGGAATGGGAACTGCGTCCACAGCAACCAGATTATGGCAATCCACACTGGAATCATATCGCCGAACAATTGGCGAACGAAATTCAGAATGGAACATTCATGCTCCCAGTTGGGGCGCTGCAGTGTCTAGAAGAACTTCGCTCTTGGTCGCAAAACCCGCTCTTTCTTCTCGTTACTGACAAAGGTTATCCGCATGTTGAAGAATACCAAGATCGCGGTCCGCCAACTTTGATACAACATGGCTGTTTTTCTTTTAATCTCAATTTTGTCGCCTTACAAAAATGGTTCGAAATCCAGCGTGGTGTTGCCTTCCTACCTGACTGTCGCGATGGCCTTATCGAAACAGCCGCCTTTGTAACGGATTACGAAGCATCCAAACTGCAGTCACTTCAATTTGAACATCAATCTCTCAACCAATTTACACCTGCTGAATTTCATCAGGTAACTCGACGTTGCGAGAGTGCATCTCCCGATTTATTCACTGCTTTGAGCTTCTTGAAACTCAGTTGTTACGATCCTCTCACACTCCACCGCCTACGACGAAACATCCGCGCAGGTATTCCGGATGCTGACTCGATTGAACTTCGACTGCTCTATGAATCATTGCTGCACGTGAGGCAGAATTTTTATCATCTTCGCGACTTCGATATTCACTTTGATCTCGGCCTCATTTACCAACATTTAGGTGACTACGATATCGCTATCGATCTCTATCAAGAATCGATCCGACTCTTCGGCGAAGTCGCAGTGACATATTTCAACTTAGCCATTTGCCATGAAAAACTGGGAAACACTCCGCAAGCACTGGTTTCGATCGATCGATCCATTGAATTGGAAGATGACAACGACGCTATTGAGTTTCGCTCCAAAATAACCCAAATGGATCTTTCCACAAATTGACAAAAGTGCCGAAAGATTAAGCAAATCAACTCCCTCTCATCGCTTGGGGAGTTAACAAGCCACTACATATCGCATTCCCTCGTCTAAAAACTGATAAGAACGGCTGAATCCGCATGAGCCTACGCGAACTGACCGAGCCAATTATTCAATGGTTAGAAAAACACTTGTCGGGCGATACCGTCTGCGAGTTGGTTAGCGATCATCCTTGGGCGACGACCTACAGATTCGAGGCTGAAAATGGAACTTTCTATCTCAAGATCTTGCCATCTCATCAAATAAACAGTCTAGAGATCATCACGCAACTAGCAAATCACTTCCCGGAACACATCCCAGAAGTGGTGGCAACTTCACAAGAGCACCAACTTGTATTAATTCGCGATCACGAAGGAAAAGAGATTTCCTCGTCGCACTTTGGTGAATTGGAAAAGCGAACTCTCGCAACCTATGCTGAATTGCAGGCCAGAGGAGCAACAAAACGTGAACTTCTCGAAGCCTTTCGACATGACTCGCCGACACTACTCCCCACTCAATTTCTCAAATTTTTCACGGCAAAAGACTCTGCAGAATACACCGCCCCAGCCAGCCATTTCCTGGGTGAAATTGAGGCACAAAAATACGCAGACCGCTTAGCATTGCGTTTGCCTATCCTAGATGAGCTGATCCGAGAGGCAGTGGAGCAGCTGCCGAAAACGATCAACCATGGTGACTTGCGATACAAGAACGTAGCACTCCGCTCCGATGGCAGCATCATTCTGATAGATTGGGATGACGCGATAGCTGCTCCTGCTGGTTACTCGTTGCATAACTTTTTCAGTGGTTGCTCGCGTCCAGCCGCCCTATTGCTGGGCCTGCCTTCGGCAACCAATGTCTCGCAAGAGCAGCGATTGCTCATGAACCATTACATGAGTGAACTTACTCGACACGGTTATGCAACTCATGACCAGTTGGTCGCAGGGTTGCCAGGATCATTCTGCCTGGGTGTGATGGCCTATGTTTTGAGTTACGCCAAATATCCTATCCAGAACGCCGATGCTCGTGAGGTTATTGCCAAAATCATCCAGCGACGCACGGACGATTTGCTAAAACTTTGCGACGAACTGAGCTTACGACATCGCACTCGCGCAGTCCAATTTTCGCAAGACCACTTAGACCGAGGCGATTTCCATGAAGCAGCCCGCTTGATGCAGCGTTACTTGCAAGCCCAGCCGAGCGATCACGAAATCCGCCACCAATACGCTACTGCATTGTATGCTCACGGTGACAACAGAGAAGCCCTGCAACAATGTCGCCTGGGACTCGAGCAAAATCCGTGGCATCCGGACCTTCGTAGACTTTCTGGTGACTGCGCTCTGGAAGACCTGGATCTCGACAAAGCTCTTGATCATTGGAACTTGGCCGTACAACAATGTACACAACAGAAAGAACTAAGGGCTTGGATCGCCGACATCAAACAACTACGCGACGACATTGAAGCCCTAGATGCGGCTGAAACAGTCCCTACCGTTCGCTTGACTGAAACGACTCTTCAAAGCGATACGCTTACACGACTAAAGACCCGCGTTGCGACTCGATTGTTTCGCGAATTTGGCACCCTGGTATTAGAGAATGCCTTCTCTCGCGAATTGTTAGCGACATTGCACCATGATTTCCTTGAGAAATACAATCCTCTGTTGCAAGGTGGCCACGTTGAAAATGCTCTCAAGGTCGGCAGCGACCGCTATATGATGACTTTGGATATCGAAGGGACGTTTAACTCGCCCGCTGTGTACGCGAATCCATTTTTGCAACTCTTATTGAACCGACTCCTCGGGACCGATTATATCTTAGGAAGTTTCACCGCTGTTGCCTCACTCGCCGGTGCGCCTGATATGCGGGTGCATAAAGATCATCCGGCATTATTTCCCGAAGATAATGCCTCGTTGCAAATACCGACGTTCGGCGTCACTGTGTTGCTGCCGTTGCTCGGCATGACAAGTGAATTGGGAACAACACGCGTGGTGAAAGGAAGCCACCGCAAAAGTTCTGAGGATGCCGCTTGTATGCCCTATCAGGATCCACTTGGCCCTCCAGGTTCATGTCTGCTGATGGATTATCGCTTGACGCATCAAGGACTAGCCAATCGATCGAATCAAGTGCGCCCAGTGCTAAGTATGGTCTATAATCGCTGTTGGTTCCGCGATGCCGTGAACTATAGAAAGCAACCGCCGCTATCGATCACATCCGAAGAGTTCGGTCGAGTCCCTGCCGAACATCAAAAACTGTTTCAATGGAATCTCACACATCAAATCCATGCGACGGGGTGAGTGACTCGACGAGGCACGCGGACCATTAGCCGAAACGCGTTAGCGTCGGTTGGACTGTGCTAACGGTACAAGGATGCAACGCGTTGGAACTTGCCAAGATGGAACAACAAGCAAAGACCTAGCCTCCGCTAGCGCTACGGCTGCGGGGTAAACGAAGTCTCGACGGAGCGCGCGGACCATTAGCCGAACGCGGTCTGACTGTGCTAACGGTATAAGGATGCAAGCAAGTTGGATCTTGGCAAGATGGAACAACAAGCCAAGACCTAGCCTCCGCTAGCGCTACGGCTACGGGTTAAACGAAGTCTCGGCGAGGCGCGGACCATTAGCCGAACGCGGTCTGACTGTGCAAACGGTACAAGGTTGCAAACGCGTTGGACGTTGGCAAGATGGAACAACAAGCCAAGACCTAGCCTCCGCTAGCGCTACGGCTACGGGTTAAACGAAGTCTCGACGAGGCGCGGACCATTAGCCGAACGCGGTCTGACTGTGCTAACGGTATAAGGTTACAAACGCGTTGGACGTTGGCAAGATGGAACAACAAGCCAAGACCTAGCCTCCGCTAGCGCTACGGCTACGGGTTAAACGATTTAGCCGTGTACCCAATCTTACTTCTTGGTTCGTTTGCGTTCCTTGGCCCAGCGAATGGCGCAGCCGACGGGCGCGGTTTCGCTGACCGCAACTTTTTCACCGCTAAGCGTAGCAGCGATTGCATCCTCGACATAGTGCTTCGTTACTTCGGCCGGCTTGGTACTGTCATCAAACGCCCCCATGTAGACAATCTTGCGGTCTTTATTGAGCACGAAGAACTCAGGCGTTCGACCCGCCCCATACTCCTTCGCAATCTGTTGGCTTTCATCAAACAGATAGGAGAAGTTGAATTTTGCTTCCTCAGCACGCTCCTTCATCTTCTCAAAAGAATCAGCAGGTACAGCATTCACGTTGATGGCCACAACCGCCACTTTCGAATCTTCTCCTGCGTATTTCGTTGCCAAATCGATGATCCGCTGTTGATAGTCCACAGCGTACGGACAACTATTGCAAGTAAAAGCTACCACGACCACATCTTTACCTGAGAGCTCACTCAGAGAATGCTTCTTCCCATCGGTGCCAGGTAAATCGGTCCAGGCTGGCGCGGTATCCCCAATACTCTTATCTGGGTTGAATTCACCACCACAGCAATATCGAGTTGCCGTATTGAGAGTCCCCAAAAAGCTAACAGCCAAAACCAAAAGGAGAGATTCCAAAAGCGATTTCATTGCAAATTTCCTCATTAGGCTACGGCCTCACAAGACAACGGCCAACACAGCCTATTTTGAATGAATTGGGCCAGAAACACAAGCGACCAGCGGTAACACGAAGCCGCACAGAATCGTTACGGTCTCGAAAGTTGTTTAGGTTGGGCTCTGTTAATGCGAGCAGAAGTAAGGTGCGCTACGGACCGATTTGAGGATTCAAAAAGGACTCGATCGCTTGAGCTGTTGCAGCCACATTATCTTCATGCATCACATGGCCAGCTTCAAGCGTTGTTAAAATGGTATTCTTCCGACGCTGTGCCATTTGCTCCATAATCGACGCCTCAACTGCGCGACTGTTGCGTCCACAGACCACCAGCGCAGGCATCTCCGTCGCCAACCAATCGCTCCACCAATCACCATTGGTACAACGTTGAACCTCTTGAATATCATCCACTGAAAATTCAAGTTGCCATCCCCCATCGACTTCGACGAGCGAATCGGCCAGAGACCAATAGAAACGACCAACTAGCTTTCCAAAGTCCTGACGTGATTTGAAGACGCCCTTCCAGGCTTGCATCCAGGGAAACTCATAATTCTCAACCGCTGGTCCTTCTTCGTTGATCAAATGAGATACGCGTTCTGGATAACGAGCCGCAAACTGAAAAGCGTTTGTTCCTCCGAGTGAGTTTCCTAGGAGCACCACCGGTTGCTCAACTTTCAAGTGATCAAGCAAATGGCCAATGTCTTCTACAAATGCGTTTCTGGAGTAGTCCGTCGAGCGTTCGCTTTTTCCATGGCCACGTTGATCTAGTGCTACCACGCGATATCTCGGAAACAATCGAGCGGCCAAAGCCCGAAAACTTGTTCCCTGCATCCATAGTGCGTGCAGGGCAACCAACAGCGGAGCCTCTATCTCAGAATCAAGATAACTTAAACGCGTCGTACCGCTCTGAAAAAAATGGCGTTGCATGGATGGGCTTACTCAGGTTTTGGCTTGCATGGTATACGAAGTTGCAAGACGAATGTTAGCTTATGCATTGCCCTGGTAACATTGGTGAACAGCCCTATTTGTACGGAGCATTTCTTTGGAGAGCGTATTGAGTGGCGCTGCGGGTACGGGAAAACGGCGTCTCGTCGAGACGCGCGGCCCATTAGCCGAACGCATTAGTGTCGGTTGGACTGCGCAAACGGTACAAGGTTGCAAACGCGTTGGATCTTGGCAAGATGGAAGGACAAGCGAAGACCTAGCCTCCGCTAGCGCTGCGGCTACGGGTTAAACGATCTGCAGCACTTGTGTGTTGCACAAAATGATTGATTAGCGCGGACCATTAGCCGAACGCGTTAGCGTCGGTTGGACTGCGCAAACGGTACAAGTTTGCAAACGCGTTGGATCTTGGCAAGATGGAAAGACAAGCGCGGACCTAGCCTCCGCTCGCGCTGCGGCTACGGGTTAAACGATCCGCAGCACTTGTATGGTTGCACAAAATGATTGATTAGCGCTGACCATTAGCCGAACGCGTTAGCGTCGGTTGGACTGCGCAAACGGTACAAGGTTGTAAACGCGTTGGATCTTGGCAAGATGGAAGGACAAGCGCGGACCTAGCCTCCGCTCGCGCTGCGGCTACGGGTTAAACGATCCGCAGCACTTGTGTGGTTGCACAAAATGATTGATTAGCGCGGACCATTAGCCGAACGCGTTAGCGTCGGTTGGACTGCGCAAACGGTACAAGTTTGCAAACGCGTTGGATCTTGGCAAGATGGAAAGACAAGCGCGGACCTAGCCTCCGCTCGCGCTGCGGCTACGGGTTAAACGATCTGCGGCTATGCAGACGCTTCTCGGTCACTCAGGCAGCCAGAATAAATCGAGCGAGGAGGAAATAGATCAGCAGAGTCACCATATCAGTCAATGCCAATGCCACTGGTCCAGCGGCCACCTTAGGATCACGGCTCAATAAACGGAGCAAATTCGGGACTGCCACACCAATCACCGCTGCGCAGGTAACTCCACCCGTTATTCCTCCAACTAGGCAACTCGAAACTTGCGGATTCCATAACCACAATGTTGCAACGAGCGCAACCGAAAAAGCACAAGCCAATCCCAACAAGGCTCCCGTCGTCGCCTCTACTTTGAGTTTTGACAATAGTTCAGCCAGAGTCGGACGCTTCCCATGCAACGATTGCAAGGCCAGGCTCACCGATTGAATCGCCACGCTCTCCGCTAACGCCAGCACCACGGGAATAAACAAGGCCAAAGCGACCGCCTTTTGCAATTCGGCCTCAAAAATTCCCGTCAAAAATGCCGCCAGAATCCCCCCTCCGATATTCGCTAAGAGCCATGGGAATCGTCCCAGAAAAGACATCCAAGCTGATACACGATTTGTCTCGGAGAGATGAACCCCGATGAGCTGAAACAAATCATCGCTCTCCTCTCGACGCTCTAAGTCGGCTAACTCTTCGGTGTATAGTTCGATATCTACAACTCCTAATACTCGTCGATCAGCATCAATGACTGGAAACGCAAGCAACTTGTGGAGCAAGAAGAACTCGCAAGCTTCTAAGACGGTGGCCAGTGCAGGAATGGCCAGCACTTTTTGAATCATGATATCAGCGACCTTGGAGGTCTCTGCGCTCAACAATAATCGTCGCGTAGGTACAACTCCACATAAGCGTTCGCTACTATCGACGACATAGAAGTAAACGATGCGGCCTTCAGGTGGATTGGTACGGACGTAATCCAACGCCTCACGAACGGTTTGTTCCGGATGCAATCTGGCGAACCCAGGACGAATGTACATGAGGATAGGATCGTCCAACTCGATTTGGTTTGTCATGCCACTTGACATAAGCCACATCCCCGCTGATTCAATCACGGTCATCAAAGCGTCAGAGTACACCTTGAATAGCGTGCCAAAAATCCAAAGAAAACCAACAATCAACACAACTCAAGTAGCTTGCGTTGCGCCCAAAACGAATCGAAGAGCCGATAGAAAGGGTCCCAGCAGGGAATGGTAATACAGAGCTTACCGCACGGTCTTCGAAAGGTGTGACACACAGAATACGAAATGGTTCATTATTTCGAAAGAGGAGAAAAAGAAGGAAAGCGAGCGTATTCAACCGATCGCAACCCAAGCATATCCAACATGAGTTCGTAGGCCATTAATCCAATATTAGTGGGACCATTATCTCACTAAAATCTAAGACTCACCTCAAGAACACACCCACCACTTTTGGTTTCGACCAGCGACTTGCGAGCGACGTCTTTACGTACAAATGTACGCGTCGATACAAAAATCCCCAAGGTTATATGATCGGAACCTCAGCGGTGATCAACGCGGGTTGACGCGGAGCTTCTGGCTCAAGCGTTGCGAGCAACGCCGTTATTAACTCAATCAACTACACTTTTTGCTTGTCAGAGTGCTCAAACGGTTCTCGATGCCAATCAATAGATCTTTGGCCATCTTGATCGTGCGTGACACCGCATACCCTTCCGAGATGGCGTCATCGCCGTCGAGGGCCATAAGACTTTCAAAGCGAGAGTTCAATTGGGCAATGTGGTCATTCATAATCTTGATGATTTGAATGAGGGCCTCTTCTTCGGATTGACAGAGTTCAGCTGGCGCAGGAACTGCAGCTCGATAATTGACGCGCCGCACTACCAAGGGTGGGTTGGAAGAATAGAACAAGACACGTTCTGGAGCAGCAAGCTCCTTCGACGTTATGTGCAACCAACCATCATGTTGATAAAAGACTTCCGACATCATTATCTCCCACGAAAAACCTGATGCCGCCTAAAGTTCCACTATCGAGTGTTCCCACCTGCATTGATAAGGCAAATCGAGGCGAATTGCCATTGGTACTCCAAAAGTTTCAATGCTTGAGCAAACCTCGAAGGCATTGACCTCTAAAGTGGGGGATGGAATCGGATTCTTCAGGGGCCCATCGCGCGACCCCCTGAAATTACACATCTGTCCACGCCTCATTTTTTCTGCAATTGTTTGCAGCAAATTGGATGTCGCTATGCTATACTCCTCCCCACATTAGGTGAATTTTTGGTTTGAGAATCCTACAGGGCGTTCGTTTCCATGCTTCGTCGCTTAGCCATTATCGCTGTTTCGCTTGGCTTGCTTGTCGGTTGCGAAAAGACGGAGGACTCATCCGCCACTCCTATTGTTGCCGCCTCTGCTCCCCTCGACGTCAAATCGATGTCAGACACGGAAAAGGCAAATGCACTGGCAAAGGCACAAGCTGAACATGATCTTGCAGCAAAAGTTTTTAGCGACTTAAACGGTTTACGCTACGATATTCAAGTGGAAATCGGCAAAGCGAAAGACGCTGGGTTCGGTGGAGCAACCGCTCTAATTGAACTGCGTCGGTTGCTGAAAGAAGTTGACGTCGAAGTCGCCAATATCCAAATCGTTACCATCGAGTCGATGAAAACGATTCGGCTTCTTCAGAAGATTGAATCAGCACCGATGGTCACTCCTAAGAATTGAGTGCGAAGAGGATTTGCGTTTCAACTCTTGAGCAAATGAGTCCAATTGGCAACATCGTCCACTTTTGCTAATTGAATTTGGCCCGAGCGAATGGCTCGGAAGAAATCATACACGCTACCGAGCAAATCGTTGCGGGTTAATAATTGCTGAGGTCGAGCCCAAAAAACCTCGGATACTTCGCGTGGATCAGGTTTAGGTTCAACGATCGTAGGGCAATCTAACAAGAACCATTCCAACTCGGTGCCCCAGGATGTAACGCTTCTCCACAGGCGTTCGCGCACATCCACCACCAAGCCCAATTCTTCCTGCATTTCACGAATGACGGCCGCTTCCGAAGTTTCACCTGATTCAATGGTCCCCCCAGGAAAGCAAACCAAGTTGGGAGCGCGTACAAAAGCGGAACGGCGAATGACCAAAAATCCATTTTCCTCTAATACAACGCCAACTGCGCCACGCTTGCGAGGCATATCCTTGGGTCGTCCCGCTGAACTCATTCTCAAAATCCTCTGTCTCTTTTGCCGAGCTGCTAAGAAAACGACATTGCAATCGCCGTCTTACGCTCGATAATCTGCGTAGCAGGCTGGTCTCTCGGTTTCCAAGGTTTCACTTGAAACAATCCATGATCGAACCAGCAAGTGCTCAATGTAACATATTCCCAGTGGAGTTGGGCAAGCTAATCTCATGACCGAGGACCGAAAAAAGCTTCAACGCGATTTTGCGATTTGGATTACGCAAAAGCTTTCCGAAGCGGGGCATGTGGCCTACTTCGCTGGCGGATGTGTTCGAGATCAATTGCTCGGGATTCCCCCCTCCGATTATGACGTCGCTACCGATGCTGGTCCCTTGCGAATTCGGGACATCTTCGGCAATTCAAGAACCTTGATGATTGGCGAGTCCTTCGGCGTTGTTTGCATCCAAGGGAAAAGAGAATTCCCCGAACAACGCGTGGAAGTTGCCACCTTTCGAAGTGACGCCACCTATTCCGACGGTCGACATCCAGATTACGTCACCTTCACTGATGCTGAACATGATGCCCAACGCCGGGACTTCACGATCAATGGTCTATTTTATGATCCCCAACTAGATCGAGTCTTGGATTTTGTGGGTGGACAAGAAGATCTGAAAAACAAAATCCTGCGGTGCATCGGCAATCCTGACGCGAGATTCAACGAAGACAAACTGCGAATATTGAGAGCGGTACGGTTTGCGGCTCGATTTCATTTGGATCTCGATCCGGCCACTTACGATGCCATGTGCCGACACGCGACCGAAATTCAACGAGTAAGTCCCGAACGCATCGCTGCCGAACTTCGAAAAATGTTCGTGCTGCCGCGTAGAACATGGGCCGTCGATGTCTTGGCTAAATCAAAGCAACTCGATGTTTTCTTGCCCCAGGTTTCCCCTTTTGTAAGGCAGTCGATCTGGATCAAAACATTGGAAAGAATCGCGGACTTGGAACCGCCCTTCTTTGAAAGTGTTCTGGCAACCATGCTCTTTTCGAATCCGGCTGTGACCGACGGAAGCACAAACGCCCGTGTTTTAGAAGAGCAATTGGCAAATCAGTTGCGGTTGAGTCGCGATGAAATCGAAGGGACTCTGTTTGCGATAGCCCATGCGCGGACGTTAGCCAATGCGCTCGAGCATCGCTGGAGTGTTGTACAGCCGCTCCTGATTTCTAAGTACACGCCGATCGCTCTCTCTTTGGCCAATGCATTCGAAAGGGGAGGGGAGGGAACTACAGGTTCGACCGCTTGGTGTGAGGCGCAATGCCAACTCCCACCAGCCCAACTCAATCCTCCCCCGTTGTTGACCGGAACGGATCTGCAACAGCTTGGCTTGAAACCTGGCCCAAAATTCAAAGGGATTCTAAGCGAGCTTCGAGCCCAGCAACTGGACGGAAAAATCAGCGATCGTGAGCAAGCGGTCCATTGGCTGAAAAAGCAATAGGGACCGACCTCCGCGCACCAAACAAGACATCAGCTCAGTTCGGTTCGCAAACAATGCATATTGGCGATAGAGATTCCGCTGACAATGGCTCCAACAATTCCGACGAAGCCTTGGTCGGTTCCGCACAAGAACAGATTTTTGAGGTGAGTGCGGCCATCCAATTGTTTTTTCGGCGCACCATAAACGGCACCATTGTCATGATGCGTAAAGCGACGAATGGTCTTCGGCGTGAAGACATCCGTTTCAATCACACGACGACGAAAATCGGGCATAAATCGAACGGCAGATGCAACGGAAAGGTCGTACCAGCGTAGCTTTTCGCGACGATAAGAGTTCTCATCGAGCCCAGCCCAACGATTGTAATCGGCAATCGTGGTGAGCCGAATGATTCCATCTTGCAATTCGCCTTCGGTGGCATCGTAGAGATAATTGTTCGGCGAACAAATCACGCCTGTTCGTGCATCGCAAAGTTCTGTTTGCGGCCGAGTCCAATGAAACTGAGGACTGTCATTGTAAAACACTATGGTCTTGTCGAATCCAATCTCTTTCGGTTGGCAATCGAGCACAGAGATCGATTCAATAAAAGTTAGTTGTCCCGCTTGGACTACTTTCGACTCGGAAGTGTCTTCGCACAGCCGCATCGTCTCGACAGCCCCCGCACTGCTCAAGATGCGTTTGGCTTTGAGTTGTGTACCGTTATCGAGTTCGACTCCAACCGCATGTTCGCCGTCGGTGATAATTTTGGCAACGCCACTACGGAGCTTAAGTTGTCCACCGAGGGCGCGATATTTGCGAACCAGATGCTTGAGAATGAGACGCACACCCTTAAAAGGGCGACCGAAACCTTCCAAATAGATACTGCGAAACATGATACAGAATTGCCCGAAGTCCATATCGTTTTCTCGAGCGTTCCCATACCACATCAACGGGCAGAGGAGCATTTCAATCAACAACGGTTCGGTGAAGATCTCTTGCAAAATCTTGCGTGATGACAAGCCAAACATTTCGTCGTTCAGATCATCGTAATCCACCAATTGCTTGAGCAAGATTTCAAAGCGGTCTCGCTGTGTGGGAAACTTGGCAGCGATTTCTGCCTTGAGCAGTTCGATGTCGTTATTGAAATTCAGTTCGACATCGGGGAAGACGACAGCTGAGCCCAGTTGTGGACGAAGCTGAAAATCATCCCAACTGAAGCGGAGTTGTCGCAAGAGTTTGGCGATGGGGCCTTTCTTGGCCCCTTTACCCACGAAGTTGGTGACGGCGTGCAGGCCAACATCGTAATCACGATGATTGAGTCGATAGAATGAGTTGAGACCACCGATGGTATAGTGGCGTTCGAGGATGCACACTTTTTGATCGAAGTATGCAAGTCGGATGCCGGCTGCCAAGCCTGACATACCGGCACCGATGATTATCGTATCGAACTCTTCCACCCGTTATCTCACACTAACTTTTGACGATGTCTCGCATCTTCGGTTCGAGATAACTAACCGTGCTGGCCATGCTTGCCAAGTTGCCGTAATCTTCCTCAGGAATGATTACGCGATGGCGTCGCTTCAGTTCCAACACGATATCCAAGAAGTCCATACTATCAAGCTCTAACTGCTCGCGGAAATTCTTCGCATCCTCTAGTCCGCTCAGATCTTCATCTGGCGCGACCTTGCTGAGAATATCGAGAATCTCGTCACGAATCTGAGCAGGTGTCATCGACCGATCCTTACATCATAAAACGGTGAAAAGGGGACACGAGTTCCAGCGGTTGGAATTGGAAGGCTCCAACAGGAACGGTGCGCCCTAGCCAAAGGAGGGGAGAATGTCCCCTGGTAGGTTTCGTATGGTAGCCGATCGCAGGCAATCTAAGAATACCCGGCAGGCCTAGAATTTGCGAACGATGAGTACCGAATTGATTCCAAGCATCCCGAACGAATTATTGAGAATATATCGCACTTGGCCTATTTCTTTTGGGGTATTGATTACCAGTCCCTCCAATGCGCAATCTGGATCCAGATTGTCGACATTGATGGTGGCGTGACAAACCCCGTCATCAAATGAGGGAATGTTTCCGGCGAGTTCTAGTGCCCCAGCCGCCCCCATCGCGTGCCCGATGAAACTCTTGGTATTGTTGAAATGCACACCTTGGGCATTTTCAAAAACCTTGCGGAGAGCCTGACTTTCCTGGGCGTCGCCGCTGGAAGTACCCGTGGCATGAGTACTGACTATTTGAATATCACTAGGATTCAACCCACCCCGTTTGAGAGCCAGCTCGACACATTGAGCTTGACGTTCGGGATTGGGCAAAACGAAATCCGTCGCGTCTGTGTTAATCGCATACGACACGATTTCGGCGATGATGTTGGCGCCACGCTTCTTCGCGTCGGATAGTCGCTCCAGAATGTAGAGACATGCCCCTTCGGAGACAACGATACCGTTGCGATCTTTGTCGAAAGGTCGGGACGCTTTCGTGGGATCTTCGTGCGTGGCCAAAGCCCCTTGGCTGCGGAAACTCGCAAAGATTCCAAAGGTGTGAATGCTCTCCGAAACTCCCCCTGCAATCGCCAGATCGCAATCGCCGAGCCGCAGCATCTGAACCCCTTGAACGATCCCCGCATTGCCTGCGGCACACGCAGCACCAATGGTGTAATGGGGGCCAGTAACGCCCAAATTTAACGCCACTTCGCCCGCTGGATTATTGGCCACGGTGCGGGGATTATGATGATGCGACCAAAATTGCGTGTCGTAGTCGTATTGTTTGATCTGGTAAATTTCGTTTTCGGTTTCAACGTTACCGTGCTCGGTAACACCGATGTAAATGCCCACCTTGGACTTATCGACATTGGCCCAATCGATACCCGATCGATGGAGCGCTTCATTGGCAGCCCAAATACCCACACTGCCAGCCCGTGTCCCGCGTCTTAAGTCCTTCTTCGATTGGTATTTCGAGGTCTCAAATTTGCAGACGCCCGCCAGCGTTTTTCCGAGGTAGCGGATTTCGTAGTCGGTCACACCGCTGATGCCTGCCAGCAACGATTTGCGATATGTTTCCAAATCATTGCCATTAGGAGAGGTAAGCCCGATCCCGGTTACCACGATACGTTGGTCGTCGGGAAGGGAAGCGGTTCGATCGACAGTGACCATAGAAATGCAACTCGCCACAAAGCCTGCTCAGCTCGAATCCCTCGAGCCCTACTGAAACGGGGATTTCCCCACAGAAAGAAACTAATGGTTTACAGCCGATCTGACAAGCCGCTTCGACCATTTACGCTGGGCGAATTACGGTCAGAAAATTTCACGCACAGAAACGCACACGTTAGGTCGCAAAGGATGTGGGCGGTAACGGGGGATGGGGAAGCGGCCAGGATTCGGGAAAAATCGGCGAAAACGTGGTGCAATTTTCGATTTTGCCCAATTTCTCAGGAGCAATTCGCCACACTTTCGATCCGAAAACGAAAAAACCCGCTGATTCATCTGAACCAGCGGGTTTTTCACCTCGGATCGAGCGGTTTTATTTAGAGGGTCCTAGAAGTTTTAGTCAAAACGATAAGACAGGAAGCCCTCCCTGGGTGAGGTTGCGACACCGCCATGTATCGCTCCGTTCCACTACTTTTCCAGTCCTTCAACTTCTCTAAAAAAACCTTTGGATCGTATGAGCCCTGGGGCTCTTTAATTAGTTGCAACCGCCGCAGCTTGGAGCAGCTACTTCAACGCCGCAAGAATCGCAAGCTGGTTCGCAGCAAGAAGCATGACGAGCCTTGATGCGGGCCAACAAAGCCTTCAGGTGGCTGTGGCGAGGAGCACATGGATCGCAGCAAACAGGAGCTGCATCGCAGCAAGGAGCTGGTGCTGGCTCGCAGCATGGTGCTGGAGCTGGTTCGCAGCAAGGAGCTGCATCGCAACCGCAATCTGCATGATGATGTTTGTGGAAGAGCTTGTGCAACAAACCACCACGGCACTTAGGAGCACATGGATCGCAAGCATCGCAAACAGGTGCTGGTTCGCAGCAAACAGGTGCTGGTTCACAACATGAGTTGCAACCAAGACCGCAACCACCGAACAAACCTGCTTGTGCGCTAGCTCCGCTCAAGGAAAGAGCGAAAACGGCAATCAAAGCTGAGAAAATGAAACGCATTGGAAACTCTCCAGAAAAAATGTTTTTTAATTGGTCTGCGTCGATTCTTGGGACTCCACCCGTGAGTGGTTCTACCCGCAATCCAGCTGCGTTTTAGCTTCTTTGCCGGAACCTGCGGTGTCGGGTAAGTCGCGGTTTCGTCGATCGCAATAACTCAACAACCATTCCCTCAATTCGACGACCTGCGGGGGATTTCCACACAAACCCCTAGAAATTTCCCAGTCATCACCAATTCGCCATTCCGATTATCTCCACAAAGCGGATTAGTCCATGTGTAATCCCCACGCTTTCCTTACCGTTACGATCCCTACATATCGTGTAACGCCATCTCATCCGGCACCTTGCCCCATTGCCAAGTTCCCGGGTACATCCACAATTACAAGCGTGGAATTGGTTGGCCCTGTTGTTTTTAGGCCCTGTAATTTTTCGCCACTGCTAGGTACTGCCCCATGACATCGATCGATTTCAGGACCGTTCGGAATCCCTCCATCTTCGAAAAGGGCCAAATCGTTCCTCTCAAGTCCCACATCGCCCCGGTAGCAGATGTCGCTCGTGCGGTCCGAGATGCCTTATCCCATCCGTTGAACTTCCCCCCCTTTGCGTCGGCCATGGTCGATGACGACAGGATTGCGGTGGCGTTGGACTCCACTCTCCCCTCTCTCTCCGAAGTTGTTTTGGGGGCCGTAGATTATTTGCTCGCTCATCAAGCGAGTCTGGAAAATATTTCGGTAGTCCTATCCCCCTGCTGCGATACGACACTGCAAACGGTCCGCGACAACTTGCCGCCCCATCTACACCAAAAGCTGGCGATCTTTGTTCACAACCCTACCGATCCAAGCGAACTTGGTTATCTCGCTGCGTCCGCCGAAGAAGCCCTCCCCATCTACGTCAATCGACGGCTGTTAGATGCCGATGTCGTACTCCCTATCTCACTCTACCATCGCGCCGACTCGATCGACTACTTCGGAATAGCGGGCATCTTCCCACTCTTCGCGGATGCGGAAGTTATGAAACGCTGCAGCACTTTGACCAATTTGGGATCACCGGTCCAAAGTCGCAAACGAGCCCGCGATGCGGAAGAAGCTGCCTGGCTCTTAGGCACTCAATGCATCGTCAAAATTCTTCCCGCCGGCAATGGACAACTTCAACAGGTATTAGCCGGGGATCCTCAAGCGGTTGAAGCAGCCCTCGTAGCAGATGCCGCCAAGAGCCTAGAAATCGACTTGCCGCAACTCGCGGATCTTGTCATCAGCGAAGTGGACGGTGACAGCAACGAACAAACTTGGACGAACGTCGCCCGCGCTTTGTACTCCGCGCGAACCGCTATTCGTACTAACGGAGCAATCGTGCTCCGAACGCAACTGCAGCAAACACCTGGACCTTCTTTGCGACGGCTCACTAGCCTCGATGCGGCAGACAAAATTGAAAAACAACTGAGCAAAGAAAGTGGTCTAGATACCTTAACCGCTTCACTGCTTTCTGATTATCTGCAACGTGTTCGTATCTTTATGCAGGCGAAGTTGCCGCAAGATGCAGTGGAAGATCTCGGTGTCGGATACGTTGCCGATGACCATCAAATTGAAAAGCTCATTACCTCAAGCCAACGTTGCTTGTGGATTCCAGCGGCTCAACATTATGTTGTGAAATGTGAGGCGAGTGAATCTCCGCCCGCCTGAGAAGATCTTGTGTGGCCTAGTTAAACCAAAGAGAATGCCCACTCGTACTAATCGAGTGGGCATCTCTTTTGGCTTGGTGCCAATTTCTTTTGAAATCAACG
>JAFLCP010000121.1 GCA_017303505.1 Planctomycetota bacterium
AATTGGCGATCTAGCGGCTCAGCAGACAATTTTGTCGGGCCGCAGTTCGAAAAACTAAAAAACACCCCCTGAAATCATTGCCAACTGGCTTGGCACTTCGCAAGCAAACAATAAATCAACAGCCTGCTAACGCGTGCGGCTAATCGGACACGTCACACCGCTACGTTCTGATCTGCTTTTTCAGCTTGGTCGGCCAAACGACCTGCCACGCGTTCGATCGCATCACATGCCGCCTGAATGGCATCGCGATCCACATCGAGATGGGTCACCATGCGAATCGTTTGCGGACCAAAGACCATGCCGCGAACACCTTCGCGCTCCAGCGCTGCCACAAACTCCGCTGCGGTCCCAAGGTTCGGATGCACTTTGAATACAACGATATTGGTTTCCACTTCACCCGGATCTAACGTGAGGCCTGGCGCTTGACGTACCGCTCCACCCAACAACTGAGCATGCGCGTGATCTTCAACCAATCGTTCGCGATTATGATCCAACGCATACAACGCAGCAGCTGCAATGATACCGCATTGACGCATGCCACCTCCAAACAACTTGCGAGCTCGACGGCAACGTTTGATAAAATCAGCTGGACCTGCCAACACGGAACCAACCGGTGCTCCCAAACCTTTGCTGAAACAAACACTGATCGTGTCAAAGTGTTGCGACCATTGTCGTTCGCTGATGCCACTGGCCACGGCTGCATTCCACAAGCGCGCACCATCTAAATGGGTTGCCAAGTTGTTGGACCGCGCCCATTTGCAAATCGCTTCGACTTCTTCATACGGTTGAACCGTACCACCACCGCGATTGTGTGTATTCTCCAAACAGACCAAACGGGTGCGAACCAAATGGTCGCCGGCAGGACGCACCATGCCCGCAAACTGTTCGCGTTTTAAACGACCATGAACACCTTGAATCGTACGTGCCACCAAGCCACTCAACTGCGCGAAGGCCGCTTGCTCATAGTTGTAAACATGGCAATCCGCTTCACACAAAAATTCATCGCCCGGTGTGCAATGCACGCGAATCGCAATTTGATTGGTCATCGAACCACTAGGCATAAAAATGGCTGCTTCTTTGCCTAAGAATTCGGCCACTCGATGCTGCAAAAGTTCCGTTGTTGGATCGATATCGATCACATCATCCCCTACCTCCGCTTCTGCCATGGCGCGGCGCATGGCAGCCGATGGTCGCGTAACGGTATCACTTCGCAAGTCGATGCGTGGGTCCATGATGATCCTTTCCGATTTCGATAATGGAGGTCTATTTTTCGTCTATCGTAGCCTCCCTCCCCCCGAAACGTCAGGCCCCCGGATCGTCAGAAACGTGTGAAAACGTCAGTTCTATGGCTGTTTTTTGGCTCCTATCCCATTTCTCTCTTGCCCCGCCCTGCCGGGAAGCCGAACATTAAGGAGGATCGATTTTGCGAAGTAGGGACTTTGCGGCAGAATCGGGTGGAACCGAAGGATGGAGAGCATTGGTGATGGTTGGCAACTTGGGACTCTCGCGTCGACAGTGGCTTATGGGTATGGCAGCGGCTGGCGTAGGTCTGTCCAGCCCCGCTTTGGCATTCGCAGCTACCGCCAAAAAATCGCCGCGCGATCCAGCCTGGGATCAGTCGGCTCGTAATGGTCTCGAGTATTTAGCCCGAACGCAAAACTCGCGCGGCCAATGGAACACACCTCCATACAGTGTCGCACTTTCCGCATTGGCCGGAACTGCCATGCTCTCGTCAGGTTCCACGGCCAGCCAAGGCCCTTATGCGATGCACATCGCACGCACCGCAGATTTCTTGATTTCAAAATCTCGCGATAACGGTCTCATCGGCGACCCAACCACGGACGTTCGTTACACGTACGGCCATGGCTTCTCGATGCTCTTTCTGTCGCAACTTCTTGGCGAAGAAGGATTCGAAGATCGACGCGAAGAAATCATCCGCGTCTTAGAAAAAGCGGTCGACTTTTGCGGAAAGGCTCAAACGCCATCCGGTGGCTGGGGCTATGTCAGCGCCAAAGATGGCAACAACTACGATGAAGGCTCGACCACCATCACTCAAGTGCAAGGCTTGCGCGGTTGTCGAAACGCCGGTATCCCAGTCACAGCCGAAGTGATTGAACGCGCGAAGAAATACATATACGACTGCAAGAATGCCGACGGCGGCATCAGTTACAGCAGCAAACAAATGGGAACATCCAGGCCAGCGATCACCGCCGCCGCTCTCGCAGCACTCTACAATGCGGGCGATTACGATAGCCAGCATGTCCCCGAGATGCTCTCTTACTGTCGCAAAACGTTACACGAAATCGTGACGGAAAACCAAGCCTTTGGTCATTGGCACTATACCTACTTGTACTATGGCCAAGTGGTCTATCGTCAAGGCGATGAAGAATGGCTCCCATTCCGCAACCTACTCTTCTCGCGTATCGTCAGCGAGCAACAGAGCGATGGCTCATGGCAGGGACAAATCCATCCGGTTTACGCCACCGCTTGCAACCTGATTATCTTGCATGTCGATAAAGGCTTTTTACCGATCTTCCAACGTTAGCCTTCTCGCCGCGCCGGACTATATCCGTGTCCTTTTCGTTTAACCCGTAACCGTAGCGCAGCGTAGGTTAGGTCCGCATCGCAGCGTGGGTTAGGTTTGCGTAGGTTAGGTTCCGCAGCGTAGGCTAGGTTGAGTTGGGGTCTGCCACCCAGATACACCTACCCAGCCCAATTGTGCCTTCCCCCAGCCAAACTCCGATGGGACCATCGCGCCACCCCATCATCCGCTCATCCGGATGATTGAATGGACATCGCTGTCCATTTCCCACTCGCAAAAACGTGCGATTTTACCCGATTTTTTAGGGCAAATTGGTTGTTTTCTACCCTCTCACACCAATTACAATCGAAGCACACCGAGAGCTTCACCCAGATTCCGGGTTAAATCTCTTTCGTCATCATCCAGCGACCTAATTCGCTGGCCGTTTTCGATCCATTTATGGGGCGTTCGTTCGCCCAGCCATCTTGGCGTTTACGTCACGGAGCACAGCCTGATGTCCATCAAGTTTTCTTGGTTCTTTGCAGCCATGTTGGCGCTTCCTATAGCACCGTATGCGGTTTCTCAAGAGCCACAACCTCCTGCACCAGCCCCCGCTGAGCAACCACCCGCTGAGCAACCACCTGCTGAGCAGCCACCCGCAGAGCAACCTCCTGCAGAACAACCGAAAACCGAACAGCCACCTGCCGAAGAGAAACCGGCTGAGCCCGCTAAACCCGAAACACCAACCGAACAACCTCCTCCTGCAGAAAAACCTGCTGAGGAAAAACCTGCTGACAAACCTGCGGAAGAGAAACCCGCCGAGGAAAAGCCAGCTGACAAGCCGATGGACAAGCCCGCTGATAAACCAGCGGAAGAAAAGCCGGCTGATAAGCCTGCTGAAGAGAAACCCTCGGAAGAAAAACCAGCAGAGCAGAAGCCAGCCGAAGAAAAGCCAGCCACGACACCTGCCGCACCGGAGATCAAACTCCCAGCTGAAGCTAAAGTGGAAGCTGCCTTACCCGCGAATTGGGTCGAGTCGGCGATTCGTTGGCGCAACATTGGACCAGCCAACATGAGCGGTCGAATCACCTCCTTAGCGGTCTACGAAAAAGATCCGAGCATGTGGTGGGCCTCCAGCGCTTCGGGCGGTTTGCTCAAGACCATCGATAACGGGGTCACGTTTGAATTCCAATTCGATCGCGAAGCGGTTGTGTCGGTAGGTGATGTACAAGTTGCGCAAAGCGATCCCAACATCGTATGGGTCGGAACAGGTGAAGCCAACCCACGCAATAGTGCCTCATGGGGCGATGGCGTTTATAAGTCGGTCGATGGTGGTAAGACTTGGACCAACATGGGTCTTAAGGAAACCAAACACATTGGACGTATCGCAATCGATCCGACCAATCCTGATATCGTTTATGTCGGAGCTCTCGGACGTTTGTGGGGCCCCAATCCAGATCGCGGTCTCTACAAGACAACCGACGGCGGTAAGAATTGGGAAAAAGTTTTGTTTCTCGATGAAGACACGGGTGTGATCGATGTGCAAATGCATCCAACAGATCCTAACACCTTGTACATCGCGACCTATCAACGCCGTCGCGATGGCTTCGATGGCAATGATCCATCGGTTCGTTACGGTGCTGGAGCTGCGATCTATCGCACCAAAGATGGTGGCAAAACTTTTGAAAAATTGACCAACGGTTTGCCCACTGCCAAGATGGGTCGTATCGGTTTGAATATCTATCGCAAAGACCCGAACTTCATCTACGCTATCGTGGAATCAGAACGTATTGGTCAATGGCCAAGCGATTCATCTTACGCTGGCTTGCGCGGCGAAGATGTCGAAGTAGGTGCCAAACTCACCGAAATCACCAAAGATGGTCCCGCTGCTAAAGCCAAGCTCGAAGTGAATGACGTTGTCGTTCGTGTCGATGACGAAGCGATTCCATCGTATGCTAAGTTCATCGAACTCTTGCGACGTAAACCAGCAGGCGCCAAAGCCAAACTGGAAGTGATTCGCAAAGGTGAAGCTCTTACTTTGGAGATCGAACTCGATCGCCGACCTGAAGTGGTCGCTCTTGAAAAACGCAAAGCCGAAGCAAAGACTCCACTGGATACCGAAGTCTTCCGCGAAGGTAGCCCATTTGCTCAGTCACTTGGTGGACAAAATCCAAACATGGCTGACGAGCAAGGTAGCGAAGGAAAAGAATTCGGCGGTGTTTATCGCAGCTCGGATGGTGGCAATAGTTGGGAGCGAATCAACTCCTTGAATCCTCGTCCGATGTACTACAGCCAAATCCGCGTCGATCCTACCGACAACAACAAGATTTGGGTTTTAGGTACCGAACTTTACAAGTCCAAAGATGGTGGCGTCACCTTCACTCCCGATGGGCATGGTGACGAAGTTCACGTGGACCATCATGCTTTATGGATTGATCCTCGCGATGGACGCCATGTGATTCTTGGTAACGATGGTGGTATCTATGTAACCTATTCCAGCGGTGCTCAATGGGATCATCACAATCACATCGCTATCGGTCAGTTCTATCATGTCGGTGTCGCCTCGAACCGCGATTACAAAGTTTATGGCGGGTTGCAAGATAACGGCAGTTGGGGTGGACCTAACATGGTTCGCAACAATCGAGGTCCTGTGAATGGCGATTGGATGAACGTAGGTGGTGGTGATGGATTCGTCTGCTTGGTCGATCCAACCGATCCTGATCAGATTTATTCGGAAAGCCAAAACGGAGCGATGAGCCGCCGCAATTTGCGAACCGGCGAGCAAGGCTTCATTCGCCCACGTGCTCCGCAAGGCCGCACGTATCGCTTCAATTGGAAGACGCCATTCATCCTGAGCACGCACAATCCAGAGATCTTTTACGCAGCCGGCAATCATGTGTTCCGCTCGGTGAAAAAGGGAACAGAAATCCGAGAGATTTCGCCTGAAATCACTGTCGATCCACAAGGCACCGGCAGTGCATTGGCGGAGTCGCCATTGGATGAACGCGTTCTGTACGCCGGAACCACTGATGGTCAACTTTGGGTGACACGTGACGGTGGGCAGAATTGGATCAATCTCTGGAAAGAACCAGAACGCTTAGCCGCTCTTGAGCAAGCTCAAGGTCGTGGCGGTCGCGGTGGATTTGGCTCTGGTGGACAGGGCGGTGGTCCTGGTGGCGCAGGTGGACCTGGCGGAGCCCGTGGTGGCCGACGTGGCGGTCAAGGTGGCCCTGGTGGTGCTGGCGGACCTCCTGGTGGTGGTCGTCGCTTCGGCGGCGGTGCGGGTGGCCCTCCTGGCGAACGTCCTGCTGGCGCTCAACCTCCAGCCGGCGAAACTAGCGAAACGCCGCGTGCCGAGTCCCCTGAATCCCAAGGTACTCCCCCTGCCCCTCCTGCAACCCCTGCAGCTGAAGGCACTCCTGCTCCTCAAGCCCCTGCAGCGCCAACAAGCTTCGCCACACCGGAGCAAAAGAAGTTGGAAGGCGCATGGGCTGGCACCTTCAGTGGTGGCATGATGAGCGGTGAACGCGCCCGCTTCCAATTGACCTTCACGGTAAACGCCGAAAAAGCGTGGACCGGTACTTATCGTTCTGCTCAAGCCGATGGTAATCTCGAAAACATCACTTTCGATGCAGCCAGCGGTGCGATCGAAGCTCGTGTTGCCACTGGTGGTGCGGCTTTGAACATGAAAGCAAAGTTGGAAGGTGAAAAGATCACCGGTGAGATGAGTGTGAACAATGGCAATTTCAACATTCCATTCACGGCCGAACGATCGGCCGCAACCGGAGCGGATAACGCTAACGCTGCTGATGCAGGTAAAGCGATTAAAGATCTACTTCCTAAACCGATGTGGATTAGTTCTTTGGAAACGAGCCGCGTAGCTCCAGGTCGTTGCTATGTAACGGTCGACGGACACCGCAGCGATGTTTATGTTCCGATTGTTTTGGTCACCGAAAACTACGGTCGCACCTGGCGCAGCATTCGTGCGAATTTGCCTGATTCGACCGGCAGTGCTTGGGTTCTTCGCGAAGACCTATTCAACGCAGATGTGTTGTACTTAGGTACCGAAATGGCAACCTGGGTATCCATTGACCGAGGTGCAAGTTGGACCAAGCTCAACAGCAACTTGCCTACGGTTGCTGTGCATGAATTGGCTCAACATCCAACCTCAGGCGAGATTGTTGCAGCCACTCATGGTCGTTCTTTGTGGATTGCCGATGTGAGCGCCTTGCGACAATTCACTTTGGACAAAGTGAAGAGCGGCACTCAGTTGTACAAGCCCAATGAAGTTATCCGTTGGCGTCGATTGCCAGAAGCTGGCAGCAGCGGCACACGTCGTTTCATGGGTGAAAACCCTGGCACCGACGCTCAGTTGTTCTATTCACTTTCGCGTGATGTGCAATCGGCTGAATTGGAGATTCGCGACATCACCGGTCGACGAGTCGCTTTGTTAGCTGGCGGCAATCGCTCTGGCTTACAGAAAGTGACTTGGGACATGCGAATCACAGCTGGCACAACACCTCCCGCCGCAGCCGGTGCAGCTGGCCGTGGCGGATTCGGTGGTGGTGGCGGTCGATTTGGCGGTGGTCGTGTTGCCAGTGGACTTTATCAAGTTTCTCTGGTCATTGATGGAACTGTAGTCGCTACAGAATCACTTAAGATCAGCGAAGACCCCGTTTACAGCGGCCCCGGCATGGTCACAGCCAACGAACAAGAGTTCGTCGAAATGCTTCAAGGCGAAGAAGGGGATTGACGTAGCACGGCAGTCCTCTGCCGTCCCGTAGCTCGGCAGTCCCCTGCCGAGTCGCATCCAGTACATGCTCGTCGTACGTAGCTCGGCAGTCCTCTGCCGAGTTGCGTACGGTACACGCTCGTATTGCATATCCCTATAAGCGCTTTCTCAACCGCATTGCGCGCACCCGTAGCTCGGCAGTCCTCTGCCGAGTTGCGTTCGGTACACGCTCGTATTGCATATCCCTACTAAGCGTTTTCTCAAACGCATTGCGATCATACTCGGCAGTAAATAGTACCAGTCGCAAAAATTTACTTGGACACGGACTGCCGAGCTACATGCTCGTATTGCGCATCCCTACTAATCGCTTCTCAACCGCATTGCGCTCATACTCGGCAGTAAATGGTACCGGACGCAAAAGTTTATTTGGACGCGGACTGCCGAGCTACGACAGCCGAGCTACTACTCAAACAGATATCGCCAGACATCTTCGTGGATAAACTTTCCTTGTTTATCTTTCATCGCTGCGTTGCCAGGGACTGATCCACTGTGAGCGCGATCCGCATTGCCACCTACTTCTGCATTCGTAATCAATTGGTGGCTGTTGTTAAACGGATAGGGTGTCTTATCCACATCAACATACGGTCCAAACTCCCCTAAGCCCAACATCTTCCAAGAGCGTGGATAATGATCTTTTTCCCAACCCATATCCAACGTGTGTGTAAACGCAAAGAAACGATCCTTGGGTGTCGCTGAAGGGAGCGATTGCCATTGCTGATTGTTGTCGCGCGGCCCAGAGAACATCACTACGCGAGCTACTTTTTGATGCAATGCAAATCGCGCCGCAGTCGTCGAACCATGCGATATTCCAGACAATATCACCCGATCCCAAACCACACCTTGTCGATCTTCCGTCAAAAACTGTTTCCAATTTTCTGCGGGATGCTCTTTATCCAACCATAACAAGAATTGCCGCGTGCGCTCCATGATGCTGTCCGGCTTCGGAATCGAAACCAATGAACTGACATCTTCACCTGTCGCGGCTTCTAAACGAATATTGCCCAAACCGTTGGGATCTTTATCCGCTTCCGCATTCAACTTCCCGAACCACTTATTGGCATAATGAACTTGAATCGAATGCAAACCATAACCCGACAATCGCTCGAACAAAGGAGCGTTGTAGTCCATCAACCAAATTACCAACTTACCTTGCGGCTTCACACCTTTCGCAGGAGGTACGGCATGTTCCCAATCGACTTCTTTTCCTTTGGCATCTTTGAACACAAAATCGATTTCAGGATGCTCGGCCGCGTTCTTATCCATTAGGCTCGCGCGGTTGCGATACGCGGTCGGCTTGGATTTAGCTTCTTGCCCCGAAGCCATCATCGGACAACAAACAGTCATTAACAAAAGAGAAAAAGAGAAGCTACGCATGGTGGGACTCCCAGTGAATTCGGTAGGCAGCATTCGACAGACGAATCGGTCCATCGATGCGTTCTAACTTACACCGACGAAGTCTGCAGTTCCACCATAGTCCGATACAATCCGCTGCGTTCCAGCAGTTCGTGGTGTTTCCCAGTCTCTACGATGCGGCCTCCATCTAGCACCACGATTAAATCGGCATGCATGATCGTACTCAATCGATGAGCGATCACGATCGATGTCCGATTCTTCATGAGCACCTTGAGGCTTTCCTGAATTGCCTTTTCATTTTCGCTATCCAGATTGCTTGTCGCTTCGTCCAATATCAAAATGCGTGGATCAGCTAGAATCGCTCGAGCAATGGCCAAGCGTTGCCGTTGGCCTCCACTCAGTTTCACACCTCGTTCGCCGATCAAACTGGCGTAACCCTGGGGCAATTCGCGAATGAACCCATCGGCCGCGGCGAGTTTCGCAGCTTCTTGAATTTGTTCCAGGCTCGCTTGTTTACGCCCGTAGCCAATGTTCTCTGCAATCGTGCCGTCGAACAGAAAGACATCTTGTTCCACGATACCTAAAAGATTGCGATAACTTTGCAACTGGATATCGCGCAGATCGCGTCCATCCAAGAGCACACATCCTTCACTTGGATCGTAGAAACGAGCAACCAGATTACAGAGCGTTGTTTTGCCCGCCCCACTTCGCCCCACCAGCGCTACCACGGAACCTGCCGGAATATCGAGATCCACAGACGCCAACACCTCTCGGTCGGTTTCTGGATAGCGAAACGTGACTCCCTTGAGCTCAAGATGTGCGTGAACTTGGTCTCGTTCCACACGGAGTGCACCGTCGCGATCAGGCATTTCTTCTGCTTGTTCCATCAAATCCAAAACGCGATCGAGCCCAGCCAAATTATTCTGTAATTGCACCGCGGTGCCTGCGATTGTCGCAATTGGCCCCAACAACATCGCCAAATAAACCAAGAACATCATCAAATCGCCCAGCGTCAGGCGACTCTGCAAAATCTGCCATCCCCCATAAACCAATAGCGCGGTCGATGCCAATGGGATCAGCACTTCCCAGATGATCTCGATGAGGCGTGTCACCCACCATACAAACAACTGCTGCCGCACCAAGAGATGATTTCCATAGGCGTAACGGTTGCGCTCGGCCTTCGTTCGAGCAAAGGTGCGTACAACACGAATGCCGCTAAACGTTTCAGTGGTTGAACCATCGATCGATTGCCGTTGATTGCGAATATCGCGGTACAGTGGACGTATTCGGCGAATCCATGTTCGATGACTAAAGTATACGGCTGGCAATAACAGAACCGCTCCCGCCATCAATCGCCAATCGACCCAGACCAAAATCACAAGGCTTCCCAACAACTGAATGATGGCCTGCCACGGATTGTATAACATGCTGAAAACCAAGTCGGCGATTCCACCCGCATCTTCTCGCAATATGCTCGTCGCTCCACCACTTTTCAGTTGGGTGACTCGATGCAAGGGAAGTCGCAACAAATGTTCCATCACCTGCCGGCGCAAGCGAGCTTGAACTTGATTGACCGCTAACGTCGCCTGCCAACGTCCCGTTAAATGAATCAATGTTTGAAAAAGTGTTACCACCACGACTGCAATCGATATCGTTACTAACTGATACCACGCGGTTAGTTCGGTGAAGAACTTCGGCGCACTGGCTGGTAACGGTTGAGGTGGGGTGGTCAACACATAATCGATGGCAACTTTCGTCGCCGCAGGTGGCAGCAAACTCAACAATGTAGAGACGGTCAGGGTCGCCAATGCAAACGCAATGCGTGCTTGATGCCCTTTAAGCAACTTCCAAAATTCTCGCAAAAGCACCGACAGCGATCTCTGTCGTTCAATCGACTTTTCGGGCTGCTTCTTCCCATGCCCTGCACTATGAGGTGAAAACGAATTATCGGGTGGCCGCGACCGAACCTCTTCCCGATACTTGCGATAACTCTTGCGACTCGCTTGTCGATGCATACGGCTGAACCTTCTTAGCTGCTCGCGCTGCGATAGCTCGACAGCGCTCGCTGAAATACCCATCGACTCGCCAGGAGACTAAAGATCGCAGCGAAAATCGTGAAACCTGCCAACGGCCATTCCCACCACGCGCGTGGATGCAGTGGTTGTGCCAACAATCGAGCGGGCACATTGACCACCACCAAGACGGGAATCACGAAAGTAAATGTGCCCCACAAAGCCACGCCCCAACCACGTTGATAAATCTCCATGGGATAACGTGAGAAATTGGTAATGTAAAACCAAAAGTCATAGAGCGTCTGATTGCGTCCTAACCAAATGCTCGTGGCCGACAATGTAATAGTCAAACTGTAGAGGATCGCGACTCCGCACAACACATACAGCGGATAGAGAAACAACATCGAGAAATGCAACTGTACCGGATTCTCTGCCCGATTCGACAAATGCCACAGACTGACTCCTAACAGAATCAGCGCCATCACAAAATTGCTCAATGAAGACCAATCCATCTTGCGAAATGAGATCAAGAATTGCGTATCGATCGGCTTGAGCAATGCGAAATCGAGACCGCCGGTACGAATCAACTCACTGAATTCTTCAGCATTGGGCATGAAAAACGTTTCGACCAACGAGTTGATAATCCATGTGGTCGCCATGAAAACAAAGAACTCATATTTCCCCCAGCCTGTAGAGGCCCCAATCGAATTGGCATGCGTAAACACGATGAGGTAAAAGCCCACGTTCATCATGGTCCACGATATGCTCGATACACATTCCAACAAAAAGTTGGTGCGAAACGTCATGTCGCGAATCAAACTGTTTTGAGCAAAAGCTAAGACAACGTGCCAATAGTAGGCGAAGCCTTCCGACTTGGAGACACGCGATTCAACCGAAGCAGGAGATTTCGATGAAGAACTCATATCAACCTCCATATCCGCTGTAACGCTTCAGCCCGCGTGCATACATCCAGCGAGCCAAAAAGACAAAGAAAATCAACCAAGCCACTTCGATCATGAGCTCGAACAACAACTGATCGCGTGGAATTTTGCCCAAGAAAATCGCCGCCGGATGATAGGCCAAATATTTGAGTGGGATGTATTCAACGATCGATCGCCAGGGATCAGGCAACATGTCGAGCGGAAACATGTGCCCCGACAAAAAGAAGTTAAACAACATATACACGAACAGCAGCGAACTGACTTCCAAGAACCAGAAGCCTACCAAGCCAAGACAAACTTCCATGAAGAAGCCCAGCAGGAAACTTAGAAGTAACGTCGCAATGAAAATTGAAAGCGTGTACAGATCGGGCATGCCGCCGCTGAAGTATCCGCGACATAAGAAGAACACAAACGCAAATGGTAAGGTAGCCACAGAATAGTAGGCGAGTTTATGGGCGACGCGACCGAGCAACAAAAAGCCAATGAGATCGACCGGCTGCGTCAAATATTTTTTCACTTCCCCTTCGCGTATCTGTCTCGCTACGCCTGAAGCAAGTCCCGGCATACTAGAAAACGCTCGCCCCAACATCGTCAATAGATAGTAGGCGACCATATCTGGGAAAGAGTACCCGACGAGCGCCTTGTTTTCCCCTTCGCCACTCGGTGCTGGTACCGATTCGAAAATGGCCCACCACAAAAAGATCTGCGTGACAATGGGCAAAAAACGCATCAAGGTGCCCAACGCAAAATCGCCGCGATAGACCAAACGCTCTTCGAGCGCGATCCGCAAGATGATCCACCAAGTCAACATGCGTGCGTTAAGTTCGTTGGTAAGGGCTGTCATTTCTTAACACCCTCAGCCACAGCTTCTTCGCTGGAAACTCGTGAGAACATCGCCGCGATCACTTCTTCTAGTGGAGGATCTTCGACAGCAATATCTTCGACCGTGTATTGTTCGAGCAACTGCGCTAAGACACGCGACACTTCCGCTCGCGAACATTTCAGTTTGACTTTAGGCAACTGAACCGACAACACTTCGCCGAATTTTTCTAAGCCTTGCGGCACTATTCCTTCGGCAAGCTGCAACGTCACCACTTTTGCACCGCTAAAGCTATCGACAATGCCAGTAAGCGAGCCGTCGTATTGCACTTGTCCTTTCGCAATAACAACGACGCGTCGACACAATGCAGCGACGTCTTTCATATAGTGGCTGGTCAACAACACGGTTATGCCGCGTTCCTCTTGATAGTACTTGAGGAACTGTTGAATATTGTGCTGAGCAACGACGTCTAAACCAATCGTCGGTTCATCCAAGAATAGAACTTCGGGAGAATGCAGCAGTGCCGCAATCAGTTCCATCTTCATCCGCTCGCCTAACGACAACTCGCGGACAGGCCGACTCAAAAGATCTTTAACACCGAGCAGATCGGTTAGCTCCCCGAGCGTCTTTTGAAATGCTTGAGGTTCAATGCGATAGATGCGCTGATGCAGACGAAAGGACTCTTGAGCGGGCAGATCCCACCATAGCTGGTTCTTTTGTCCCATCACCAACGCAAAGCGACGACGATATTCGTTATCGCGTTGCCAGGGAACAAACCCCATCACTTTAGCTCGACCACTCGTGGGATAAATTACCCCTGACAACAGCTTCAACGTGGTCGTTTTGCCAGCACCGTTGGGACCGAGAAACGCGACGAACTCGCCACTCTCTACCTTCAAATTCACATCTCGCACCGCCAATACCTCTCGATATTGCCGATGGAATAATCCGGTGATAGCGGCCCGCAAGCCCTCACCTTTTTGATAAACTCGATACGACTTGGTCAGTTGCTCTATTTCAATGATTGCCATGGCGGGGGATTATAGACCTCAACCGTCCAGCGGAAACCACCCGGCAACCGAGAATATCAGAGCCGAGGCTATTTCACTGACGTTTTTTCAATCGTTCGGTTCAATTTTTAACAGGACTTCTGGCTTATGCCTTTGCGAATAGGACTCGGACACGATACCCATCGAACCGGGGCCGGCGGACCATTGATCTTGGGGGGAATTTCGATCGATTGTGATTTCCACTTGGTCGGACACAGCGACGCAGACGTACTTCTGCATGCCATTACCGATGCCCTCCTCAGCGGTGCCGGACTCCCCGACATCGGCGAACTATTTCCCGACAATGCCGCTGAAAATCGAGGCCGCGACTCAGGTGACATGCTACGTCTCGCCTGGGCCAAAGTTCGCGAAAACGGCTGGGATTTGGTCAATCTCGACTGCGTCATCCTCGCTCAACGCCCCAAACTGTCCCCCCACAAGGCTCAAATCCGCCAAAGAATCGCCGATTTGCTCCAAATTTCACCCGATCAAATTGGGCTAAAGGGGAAGACTGGGGAAAGTGTGGGTGAAATTGGTCGGGGTGAAACGCTCCAATCCATCGTTGTTGCCCTGCTGGAACGCCCCTAAAACACCCAAAAGAAGTATTTCTGAGATACTCTGGCGAAAATAGGCGGAGAAATCGGCATTTAGCTATTCTGCCAGAACCCTATAATCGCGGGTTGTCCAATAAACGCAGGTAGGCGAATCGTAATAAGAGCTTAAATGGAGAAAGCCATGGCGACAGTGGCCAATGCCGCTTCTGGAAAAGGCACCGCAGAACCCGCAACCAACATCCGGGTCTATAACACTCTGACCAAAGTCAAAGAACCATTCACCACAGTCCAGCCAGGCAAGGTGGGAATGTATCTCTGCGGACCGACCGTTTACAAAGAAGCCCATATTGGACACATGGTCGGACCGGTGATCTTCGACACGATCAAACGTTACCTCACCTACAGCGGTTACGAAGTGACTTGGGTGGTCAACATCACCGACGTCGATGACAAGTTGATTGCCCAATCGCACGAACGTGGCATCTCCATGTTTCAAGTCGCCACTGAAATGACGGCGGACTATTTGGCGAACTTGCAATCGCTAGGTGTTACCCAAATCGATCATCTCCCTCGTGCCACCGACAACATGGACGAGATCATTCGCTTCATCGAAGAGTTGATTGCGAAGGACATTGCCTACGCCAGCAACGGCGACGTCTTCTTCGATGTGATGCGTGATCCGCAATATGGCCAATTGAGCAATCGCTCGCCCGACTCACAACAAGGTGAAGGGGGCGAAGCTGCTTCTCGCAAACGCAACCCAGGTGACTTCGCTCTCTGGAAAAGCGCCAAACCAGGTGAGCCTGCTTGGGATAGTCCTTGGGGACAAGGCCGACCCGGTTGGCATATCGAATGCTCTGCTATGAGTCGTCGAATCTTAGGCAAAACGTTTGATATCCACGGCGGTGGTCTCGACCTCGTTTTCCCGCATCATGAAAACGAACTCGCTCAAAGCCGCTGCTGCCACGGGCAACCGATGGTGAAATATTGGTTGCATAACGGTTTGATGAAAGCCGCTTCACAAGCAGGTAAAGTCGGTGGTAAGTCGGATCGCGAAAACGCAGAGCCAGAACAAGCCGATGTTTCCTCAAAGATTTCGCGCAGCAAAGGTGGCGGTGGCCTAGCCGCTTTGATCGAAAAGCAAACAGGCGAACGTATTCGCTTTTTCTTGCTGCGAAGCCATTATCGCTCGACCATTGTGTTCGACGATGAAGGCTTAGCTGAAGCCGGCACTTCGTTGGAATCATTCTATCGCTTGTTCATTCGCTACCAGCGCATCAGTGGAAAATCGTTTTACGAAATTCCCTATTGCACCAAACGCAGTGCGTTTGTGGCCCCCACAAGTGCCGCAGGTGCTGCAGCTGAATTGGTTAAAGAAGCGGTCACTCGCCGCACCGTTTTCCTCGAGAAAATGGACGACGATTTCAACACCGGCGGTGCCGTCAGCGATCTCTTCGAATTGGCTCGTGCCATCAATCGATTTATCGATGCGAGCAACTTGGAAGATGCCACCAAACGAACCGAAGAAAATCTCAAAGCGGTGCAGGACAGCTTGGGAATTCTCCGCGAATTGGCCTCGCTGCTTGGAGTTTTTGTCAAACCGCCGAAGAAGAGCGCGGGTGGCGATCAAGCGAAAGTTGTCGATGGGCTCATGCAACTCATGCTGGCGGTTCGCGCTGAAGCTCGTAAGACCAAGAACTTCGCGATGGCCGATATGATTCGCAATGGACTGACGGAACTGAAGATTACCGTACAAGATCTCAAGGATGGGACGACATGGGAACTGGCCGAGTAGGCTCTCCACCACACTTCGATACGACATCACGCTGTATTCTCGGTATCGACCCAGCCTTGGGAACCACCGGTTACGGCGTGATACGTAGTTCTGGCAATCGAAGTACGCTTCTCGAAGCGGGTGTGATTCGCGTTGCCCGTTCAGGCCCCATCGAAAAGCGTTTGCTGGAACTGCACGACGGTATTAAGGAAATCCTGGCGCAGTTTAAGCCCGAGGCCATGGCCATTGAGCAACTCTATTCTCATTATGATCGTCCAACAACAGCGATCATCATGGGGCACGCGCGAGGCGTTATCTGTTTGGCTGCTGCTCAAGCTAACGTCCCAGTGTTTCATTATGAAGCCACTAAAGTAAAAAAGCTGCTGACCAGTAATGGTCGCGCGTCCAAAGACCAAATGCAACGCGCCGTGCAAATGCAACTGAATCTGAACAAACCGTTGGAACCTGCCGACGTCGCCGATGCCTTAGCCATCGCACTAACACATCAACATCACATCCTGCTCGGTGATCTTACCAACAACACTCTGAAAGAAACGCTTCTATGATTACTCGTATCACCGCAGTCCTTCAAGCATTGACCGAAGAGACGGCCCTCTTCGCCGTTCCTCCTTTCGACTATGAAGTCTATATCCCCGAGTACACACGACGGCACTTGCAAACACAAATTGGCCAACAGGTCACACTGCACACGATTTATTTCATCGAAGGCAACCCCGCTCAAGGTGGCCGAATGGCCCCCAAACTTTTAGGCTTTCTTAGCCCTGTTGAACGAGAATTCTTTGAACTCTTTTGTTCTGTAGATGGAGTCGGGACGAAAAAAGCATTGCGGGCTATGACCCAACCGGTTCAAGATACAGCCATGTTGATCGAACAACAGGATGCCAAGGGCTTGTCCGCCTTGCCAGGTATTGGACCAGCAACTGCCGAACGCATGATTGCCAAACTCCGCCGCAAAATGGCTCGCTTCGCCCTCTTGGTGCGTCGCGAATTCCCAGCCGACGCGGGCGATCGTGTCGACGTATTGCGAGATGCCTTCGACGCTCTCTGCGTTCTGGGCCATTCTTCCGCAGATGCACGAAAATTAATTGACCAGGCAGTCGAAACCGGCAAGAAATTCAAGGATACTGAAACGCTCATTCAGGCGATCTATATGATGCAACTCGGAGGCTGATCCGGGCATCTGACAAGATTTGCAAACACCGGACCCTAGTTAAGGTACGCGTTATGATTCGATCGGATAACTCTATGCGTGGGAGTCGCCAAACTCCCGACACGCTTACTCCGATCGAATCGTCCGAGTCATCGCGTTCCATTGCGCCACCGATCATCGAAGCGGTCCTCGTCGAACCGATTGCTCCCGAAAATGAAACTCGCAATCGCCCCGTTCAACCCAATATCGTTCCCGCCTTACCTCCCTGCCCTAACTGCGGCACACCGCGCGATCGCAACTCGCGTTTTTGTGTGGCCTGTAGTGCCCCCTTCGAAACAACCGCAGAGGAAGCGGCCGCCGTTCGTTCGCAGCCTCTTCCCGAACATCATTTTCGCTGCGAGAACTGCGGTAGCGAAGTCAACACTTCGCAAGATCAAGTCAGTTATCGCTGTCCGTTTTGCGATTCCAACTATGTGGTCGAACTCCCCAAAAAATCAGCCAACGATCATCAACCGGAATTCATCATTGGTTTCGCCGTGACCAGTGAGAAAGCCGCCGAATTGTTTTATCAATGGATGAAACAGAATAGCTGGTTTCGGCCCGGTGATCTGAGCGCTCGAGCCATCATGGATAAACAGCGCGGCGTCTATCTTCCCTTTTGGCAGTTTTCTATGGGTGCCGAAAGTCGCTGACGCGCCCAAATTGGTGAGTATTGGTATCGCACCGAAACGTATACCGTAAAGAATGCCAAAGGTGAAACCGAAACCCGCACACGGCAAGTGAGAGAGACGGAATGGTTTCCTCTCTCCGGCGAACATCATGATTATTACTACGGCTATCTTGTCCCTGCAGCTCGCTCATTGACCGATTCAGAAGCCCGTGACATTCAACCCTATCGGCTCACCACCTTAACTCGCTATCGCCCACACTTTCTGGCCGGCTGGATGTGTGAGGATGATACAATCCCCCGCGATACAGCCCAACAACTATGTGAGCAAGAGTTTTTGCGACGTGAAAAAAACGCTGTCGCCAGCTTCTTACCCGGTGACGAACATTCGGACCTGCGCGTCGAAACACGTTTAACCAAACATGACAGCGACTTGGTTTTGTTGCCCGTTCACATTCTCACTTATCGCTACAAAGACAAACTCTATCGCTTTATTGTTAATGGGCAAACCGGAAAGCTGATCGGCCAGAAGCCCGTCTCGGCACCGCGCATTGCAGCCGCCATTGGCGTTGTACTGCTGATCATTTTAATCATCGTATTGTTAGTTATTTTCTTGAATCGTTAAACCAACCGCTGCACTCTTTCGCATCCACACCATTATGAGCACTTATCTTTCCGCCACAGATCGCTGCCGCATTTGCGGTAATCATCTCGATGCGGAAGATCAATTCTGCAGTAACTGCGGTACAGAAGTCCCACAAGCAGAAGAGAAAATCGCAGCTCCCAAACAAGCCGCTAGTCTGTACAGTTTTCGCTGTAACGATTGCGGCGCTGCGATGAGCTACGATGCATCGGCTCAATCGCTGCGTTGTCCGTTTTGCGGCAGTACTTCGATGACTCGCAAAGAGGATACGCGCGTTTTGCGGCCTGATGGAGTGGTTCCATTTTTGGTCCCACACGAAGCCGCTGTAGAACTCTGCAAGAATTGGATCCAAGAAGGTTTTTGGCGACCCAGCGATATTCGCGAAAGAGCGATGATTGAAGCGATCGCTGCGGTGTATGTTCCCTATTGGGTCTTCTCTGCAACAACCGAAACTCACTGGACCGCCGATAGCTCGAGTGTCCCTCCCGGCTCGCGCGGCAATTGGTGTCCAGTATCCGGCGATCATCGCAATCAATATTCCGGACTGTTGGTGGGCGGCAGCTCGGCCTTAACGCCCGCAGAAACATTTGGAGTGGCACCGTTTGATCTCAACAAAGCGGTAGCACCGGAAGAGGTCGATTTGCTCAATGCCCGCGTCGAAGAATTTCAGATGCCACGCAAAGAAGCCCGCCCATTGGCCGTCGGCTCATTGCAAGAATTGGAACGTCAAGCCTGTCGCAAGTACGTCCGTGGAGAAAGCCGCAATCTCCGCGTCAACGTCCGCATTTTGAATATGTCGAGCCAACCGCTGCTGCTGCCGATATTCATCATGGCTTACCGTTACAAGAATCAAGTTTATCGCGTCCTCATCAATGGCCAGACGGGTAAACTGACGGGGGGTGCCCCATTTGCCTACGGAAAATTAGCTGGCATCATCGTCGCGGTGATTGTGGTTTGCTTGTTGATCGCCTTGGCCATATTCTTCCTGAGCAGAATCCGCTAGTACACCTTTACCTAGATCGCATGGAGGCGATAAGATGCGAGATGTGACCTTTTGTTCACAGACCGAGGAAAACTAATGGTACGAGAAACAGTAGCGGTACAGGAAGAACCGAACGACGAAAACGAGATCATTCTGCGCCCCAAACGCATGGCCGACATGGTGGGGCAAAAGGAAGTGATGGCCGTTTTGCAGATCGCGATCGACGCCGCTCAAAAACGAAATTCCCCCTTGGGTCACATTCTGTTTGATGGACCTCCGGGCTTAGGCAAAACCACTTTCGCAACTTGCATTCCGCGCGAAATGGGGGCCACCGTGCAAATGGCGAGCGGCCCGGGTCTCAAAGCCCCCAAAGATCTTTTACCCTATTTGACCAACATCGAACTCGGCTCAGTTCTTTTCATCGACGAAATTCATCGTATCCCCAAAGCGGTTGAAGAATATCTCTACACCGCCATGGAGGATTTTCGAATCGATATTGTGTTAGGTGAAGGGGTCAACGCCCGCACTGTAAACTTACCCTTGAAACCTTTTACGCTCATCGGAGCCACCACCCGCGCCGGTATGCTCAGCGGCCCACTTCGTGATCGCTTCCAGATTCGCGAACATCTTGGTTTCTATTCCCTCGATGAACTCACCGAAATTTTGCTCCGCAACGCCAAGAAGTTGCAAGTGAATATCAAGAACGATGCCGCTCATGAAATCGCACAACGCAGTCGCGGTACACCACGTGTTGCCAATAACAGACTATTGTGGGTGCGCGATTATGCCATGAGCAAAGCTGACGGACAAATCACGTTGCAACTGACTCACGATGCGTTACGCATGACGGGCATCGATGAATTGGGACTCGATCGCCAAGACCGTCGTTATCTCGAAACTCTGATTCGTGTGTTTTTGGGTGGCCCAGCAGGTATCGAAGCCATCGCCCATACCATGAATGTATCCGCTGACACTTTGGTCGATGAAGTGGAACCCTTCTTGTTGCGCAGCGAATTGATCATTCGCTCTCCGCGTGGTCGCTGCGCCACACCGAAAGGCTATAAACATATGAAATACGAATTACCCAAAGCTTCATAGTTCCTAGGGGTCGCGTAGAATTCGTTCACTCACATGATCCCATCACGTCGCGTCGTATTCGTTCTCTTTGGTATCGCTGCAACTGTCTGGTTAGCCACCTATGGTGCCCTTTCGACGCGACTCAATCTCCTTCTCAATTATGCCTCCCTCCCCACGCTGTTACCTGCCTGGGAACCGATCGGCTCGACACTAACATCACTGGCGATTGGTGCTTTATTCCTAACTCTCACTTTTCGTTTTAATGCGAAAGACCCAAGCTCAGCACCGCTCCAGCGCACCAATTGGCTCTTAATCGGGGCCGCATCGTTGCCGATACTGGGCTCTATTTTGAGGCACGTCGGCGCCGCACCTTCCTTTTGGCAACAACCGCATTTCGGGGAGTTGATTTGGTTTACGGCCTTGAGCGGCTCAGCACTTTTTTTCTATCCCATCGATTCATGGGGACGCTGCCGTTCGCTCACAACAAGGCCCGCTCTGGCGTTGCTCACTTCGTTCGTCGCCATCATCACCATCTTCTGGACGTACCAGGCTTGGCAGATGCACCAAGATTTTCGTTTAGGCTTTAACGACTTCGGGCACTTTACTTGGCGTCTGGCAAATACGTGGAACGGACGGGGTGTTTTGTTAGAGAGCCCTACCCTACCGATGTTCTGGGATCATTTTAATCCGGGCATGTTATTGATTGCTCCAGTGTGGGGCTTAGCGCAATCACCTCTCACGATTTTCGTGGTTCACGCTCTTTCCCTATCGCTTAATGCTTGGCTTATCTATGCCATCGTCAGGCGATTAGGAGGAACACCACTCGCAGGCTTGATCTGGGGAATGGTTTGGCTGCTACATCCATCGCTAGGCTTATGGAACCTCGCCTTCACGTATCATTGGCATCCCGTGACGCTAGGTGTTCTCTTTTTTCTAGCTTCCATTTATTGCGTGCTCGATCGACGATATTCATGGAGTGCGATCTGCTTCTTGAGCGCCGCCTCCATGGAAGAAGGCTGGCTGGTGATCGGATCGTTGACTGCTCTGGTAATCTTCCTCTTTGGTGTACCACATCTTGATACGAACGATAAACCAACTCCCTCAGCCCGTTCGATCGACGGTCTCAGCGCTGCAGTTCGCACTGCGTTTTCTCAGCGTTGGGGTTGGCTCGTAACCAGTATCAGCATCGCGATCATTTTTGTATGCGTGTATAAACTCAGCGGCCTCGCTGAATTCCAAACAGCTCGCTTTGCGAAATTGGGTGACAGCCCCATAGCAATTCTGTTATCGCCCATTTACCGTCCGAGTGTTTTCTTCGGGCAGGTATTTCAAATCCGGAATTTTCTGTTTCTCTTGGGACTGTTGATTCCGCTCGGCGGAATCGCTGTGCTGAAAGGTTGGAAGTTCCTGCTGGCTACCGCTTTACCTATGGGTGTGTTGTTTGCGTGGGACCATCAACCTGCGGCCAGCCTAGCCTTTCATTACGCGACAACCTTGATGCCCATTTTATTTTTAGCAGCGATCACTGGGGCGAAGTCACTTGGTACGGATGGCTTGTTGAGACATGGTAACATTGCGCTAATTACATGTTTATTGATTTCCATTTTCTGGGGTGGCTTACCTTGGAGCCCCAGTTCGACGCTGGAAGCAGATGGTCAATCGTATGGTGCGGAGGGTATTACTTTACGTCGTGAAACATCTTCCGATGGCCGTTGGCTCCATCGGCAGATCAAAAGCTTAGAACCGCATGAAGAACGCTCGGTATTAGCGACCGGTCGTATTGCCGGACATTTTCTTCGAGCAAAATTTTTGGATACCGCAGGTCAATGGCGTGAGCGTCGCACTGAGTTGCGAGAGCTGAGTTCAACCGGCTCGGAGTGGGAATGGGTTGACACGTTAGTCTTGGACCACCAAGAAAATTTCCAGCAATCGTGCGATTGGACCATGCAGTTGCAACAAGAAGCACTAGCAGCGGGATTCGTGATTCGGGCCGAGGCCCATGGAATTGTAATCCTCACTCGTGCCGATTAATGTAGCCCACTATTCGTATTTGGTAGCTCATATCTTGTACTTCGTTATTGTCCTCGCGCTCGAAAACCGTTCCTCCTCAAGTCAATATCACTCCAAGACAATCTTCAACTTTCGAGTGTTTCTTGCCCCATCTCGCGTGCAAGCTTCCTCTATTTGAAAAGTTCTGCGTACTATCGATCATTGTGCTGTGCGTGCGTACGATTTGGCCACGATTCTTGGGCAGATTTACGATACCCAAGTGGAGGAGTAGCGAACAATCCATACGCCGTTTTCACGCCTTGCGATAAACCTGTGCCCACTTCCACTTAATGGACCTTGTACAACTCCCGTTGTTACCTCAACCGTATCTTGGTCGATCCGTCTAAACGCTAACACTCGCGTATCCAGGAATTCGTTTGCTTCGATATAGGCAACAATCTCCCTGACATCTCGCGGGGCGATGATCGGATCAATGAAAAAGTCAAGCAGTCGCAAGCGAGGCAAAGCATTATTGCGTTCTTCAACAGAGCAGTGATGATTCTCTTTCAACTTCAATTTCCCGGTCGAAATCAAGTTAGTCAATGATCGCTTGGTTGAATCACGATCTGCAGTTCGCATTCTCTCAAAAACATCCGCAAAACGTTCATTTTTTCTTCGGCTATCTGTCGCCAACTTGCTTACCATTTGCTGAAACTCAACCATTAGTTCTTCAAACTCTTCGTCATCGTGATTATCTGAAGACTCTGTAGACGATCGGCTAGATCTCGCCTCTCCTTCAACCACGGGCTCCTGCTTCACACAACACAAAAACAATAATGCAGTAACCCAAATGATTTGAAACATTTCTAATCACCTCTGCAAAGATTTGGATTGCATTCACCCAAACGCTGATTCAATATCTGATCCGCGATAATTCCAAGCGATATCGTCTATTGTCTCTGCTCCACAATTTTAGTTCCAGTCGCGTCTTTCGAATTTTTTCTCACATCCCGCTGTTCCATCGAATGCCATGATCGTAACCAGCCTTCATCTATGAGTTGGTCTCGAAATCGTTTCTCGCTTCCGTAGCTGGATGGAACTCCATAAGTAAAATCGTATTCTCGACGTCCTCTCCCACATCAGTCCCGCGTATCATCGCCGCGATATTAAGGGACAACCAATCCATAGCGAGTGCAATGGACCACGGTCTTGGGTTTATTATCAGGGCCGAGGATGATCATGCGGACGGGTCCTCCATCAGCCAAGTTGCCGCGAGTAGCAATGCGAATCGGAGTGCGAATCTGGGGTCCATCCAGGCGATGAAGTCGCCAATGATCTGGGCCATCTTTGACGTATGCGATAGCGCATGGAATTTCTACAACGTTCTTGCGGTCCCCTTTGTCGGCAGCACGAATTTGAGGCGTATCGATCCCGCCAATAAGTTCACCCAAATCGTCGAATATTGGCTGATTACCATCCAA
>JAFLCP010000122.1 GCA_017303505.1 Planctomycetota bacterium
TCTAACGTTCATAACACTGGTTTCTTTCCATGGCATCACAAAGTCTCCTAAGACTCTGTGTTTACCCTAAAGTGTTACCTATGTCCTGAACCTGTGGCGCCACCTATGTCCTGAACCTGTACCAACCGCTGTGGGTTAGAAAACCGTTACAGCGAGAAAGCTCTCCTTACTACTGCTCTCTTCATCGATTAACTCGATTCGAAACGCCATTGATCAGACCCGCAAGCATTTTGCCAATCTCTTCTAGTTGTCCGCGCAGCTCTTGATGCACTTCCTCAGATATCTGATTGCGACGACGAGCTAACTCAAGTAGGGGCACACACTCCTGCAACGAACCGCGTGCAATGAAGAAAAAGTTCTTTCGATCTGCCTGAGTAAACCTACCGTTACCTTCGGCAATATTTGCGGCGATAGACAATGCTGCTCGATTTAATTGATCGACGAGAAAGCCATAACCTCGCTCGAATCTCTCCGTGCTTTGACACACCGAATCGGAGAAATCAACGGATTTTTGGTAGACCACCAGTTTTTCGAAATGAAACGACATAAGACACACTCCCGATGAAAAAATGTTCCCTCATCGGACAGAGGCTTATCCAGCAACCTCAAAAACACGAACCAACATACTGCAGCGTTAGGGTAAGGAGAGCAGGAGAAAGGAGACCGAGGAGAGAAGAGAGCAGACTTAATGAGTGCTAACCGCAATAGGTTAGAAAACCAATATCGCGGAGAAAGCTCTCCTTACTACTGCTCTCTTCTCTCCTCTCTATTTTTTTGGCCCTTAGGCCAAAAAAATCGGGGCGACCCGATTCGAACGGGCGACCTCCACCACCCCAAGGTGGCGCGCTAATCCAGGCTGCGCTACGCCCCGCCCTGCAAGAAAAAGAACGTCGCTTCGGAGATTATTTTCCCGCGAAAGGAAAATCTTCTCCAAAGTTGACCGAAGTTCTCTTAACAACAAGACCGGTGATTGTAGTGAATTCTCCATGCCTGACAACGTGTGTTTTGCCTCATTCAACAACTTGCCATTCCCCCTTCACCTAGAACCAGCGGGGTTTTGCGGGCCATTTTCCACCATTAATGCCGGAGAATGAACCATTTCGGTGCTCATTGGTCCTCCTAAGATTCCGCATTCTCACGCTGCCACAATACCCGAATTCAAGAATTAATTTTCGTGATAGTCGCCCCCACTGGAGGCTTTTCACGACTCATGTCGGGCGAATTGGCGAAGCTGCGTAAAGATTAGTTTTACTACTACGTCGGACCTCAGAGGAAATCGCGTTTGCTACGGCAAAAAGCTAGGTGTTGTGACGATGGGGAAGGGTGGTTATCATGGGTTTTTCGGCTAGCAGTCCGTGCTGAATGGGCTGCGGAAAATGAGTTTGTCGTAACAAAAAAGCGGTACCAATGAGGCACGTCCTTTCTGCACTAGTTCAGAACGTCCCCGGCGTTCTGTCTCACATCTCCGGCATGCTCGCATCTCGAGGGTACAACATTGACTCTCTTGCTGTGGGCGCGACAGAAAATCCCGAATTGTCGAGGATGACATTCGTGGTGGTGGGTGACGATTACGTACTCTCGCAAGTTCGCAAACAACTCGAAAAAATTGTGACCGTTGTCCAAGTCGATGACATCAGCTCGCAAAACTATGTCGAACGCGACTTGATGCTTCTCAAAGTCAAAGCTCTTCCCGGTGGTCCACGCTCCGAGATCCGAGAGCTCGTTGAGATCTTCCGAGGAAGAATTGTCGACGTCGGTCCCGAAGAAGTGATGATCGAAATTTCGGGACGCGAAAGCAAAGTAGAAGCGTTCATCGAGCGTATGAGACCTTACGGAATCCTGGAACTGGTTCGCACTGGGCGAATTGCAATGGTTCGCAGCACCTCCGACTATCGTCCATCCGATTCATCCGAAAATCTTGAAACCAACGCGACCGAATAGTCGCCGAGTATCCTCCCTGTAAATGAACTCGACTGCGTCGCCACTGAATTGTTTGCAACGCAGTAAGCTCGTTTCTCCACTCAATGTTTTGTCGACCTATTAGAGAGAATGAAGGCACCATGGCAGCAACCATTTACTACGATAACGATGCAGATCTTTCCAAGCTGAAGGGCAAGACCATTGCCATACTTGGATACGGTTCACAAGGTCATGCACAAGCACAAAACCTGCGCGATAGCGGCTGCGATGTGATCATCGGCCAACGCCCAGGTGGACCAAACTATGATTTGGCCGTGCAACATGGGTTCCAACCTATGTCGCTCGAAGATGCGACCAAGAAAGCTGATATCGTTAACATTCTTTTGCCTGATGAAGTACAAGGCGACTTGTATCGCCAATGCATCAAACCTCATTTGGTGCCAGGTAATGTGTTGATGTGCTCACACGGCTTCAACATTCATTTCGGTCAAGTTGAACCACCTGCCGGTGTTGCAACCCTGTTGGTCGCTCCGAAGGGACCTGGGCATTTGGTTCGTAGCGAATTCGTTAAAGGGGGTGGAGTTCCCGCCCTCATCGCAATCGGCGACAACGGTACCGAAGAAACCAAACAAATCGGCTTGGCATACGCTAAGGGCATCGGTGGAACACGCGGTGGTGTGATTCAGACGAGCTTTGCAGAAGAAACCGAAACCGACCTCTTCGGAGAACAAGTGGTTCTTTGCGGCGGTGTCAGTGAATTGGTTAAGGCTGGCTTTGATACCTTGGTTGAAGCTGGTTACCAACCTGAAATGGCTTACTTCGAGTGCATGCACGAACTCAAGCTTATTGTCGACCTGTTCTACCAAGGTGGTCTCAACTACATGCGCTATAGCGTGTCGAACACCGCTGAATACGGGGACTACACCCGCGGTCCTCGCATCATCACTGAAGAAACTCGCAAAGAGATGAAGAAGATCCTGAAAGAAATTCAATCAGGTCAATTCGCTCGCGACTGGATCCTCGAAAACCGCGCTGGAGCAGCTTCCTTTAAAGCAGCTCGCCGCCGCGAACGCAACCACTTGATCGAGCAAGTAGGCCGCCGCCTTCGCAAGCTCATGAGCTGGATCAATGCTAAGGAAGTTTAGGAGAGTTTTCAGTTTTCAGTGGTTCAGTGTTCAGTTTTCAAACTGAATCACTGAATCACTGAACCACTTCCCTCCACCATCGCAGCAAATTCGTCTTCCGTAATAACCTTCACGCCCAATTGCTGCGCCTTTTCGAGCTTGCTACCGGCATCTTCACCAGCCACTACAAAACTGGTTTTCTTCGACACGCTACCGGCTGGCTTCCCACCTTCGCGATCGATGAGCTTTTCAATTTCATCGCGAGAATAACGTTGTAGCTTGCCAGTGACCACAATCGTCATGCCTTCAAACCGTCGCTGACCGCTCGACACTTCCTCGGTCTGTTCCAATACGACGCCTACGGACTTCATATCGGCAATCAACTGCTGACCAGAATCGCTGTGAAGATATTTGTAAACGCTTGCGGCAATAACCTGCCCCACTTCGGGTACGCGCGAAATCTCTTCGACAGATGCTTCACATAACTTATCCAAACTGAGGTACTTGCGAGCAATGATTTGAGCGACACGTTGCCCAACGTGGCGAATCGACATCGCATTCAGAACAGCAGACAGCCCGCGCGACTTGCTGGCCTGAATTCCATCGATCAAATTCTTGGCCGACTTACTTCCCATTCGCGGTAACGCAGCGACCTGCTCTTCCGTTAAGCGATAAACGTCACCGAGCGACCGAATCAATCCTTGCTGCACTAACTGCTCGACCAACTTTTCGCCTAAGCCTTCGATATCCATCGCTTCGCGTGAAGCAAAAAAACGTAGACGTTGACGCAATTGCTCGGGACAATTCTCATTCGGGCAACGAATGTAAACGCCACCTTCATCTTTGATCAGTTTGGTCGTACACGATGGACATTCGACAGGAAATGGATATTCGGGGAGCTCACTTTCGCGCAAATGCTTCTCGACGCGTACGATATGCGGAATGATCTTGCCTGCTTTTTCGACAACAACCCAGTCACCCTCGCGAATATCTTTTCTGGTAATTTCTTCCGAGTTATGCAAGCTAGCGCGGCTCACCGTGGTTCCCGCCAATTCGACCGGCTGCAACTCAGCTACCGGAGTAATTGTCCCCGTCTTCCCAACTTGTACATTGATCTTCAATAGCTTGGTGGACGCTTCATATTTTTCAAATTTGTAGGCAATGATCCAGCGTGGACTTTTGGCCGTTGTGCCCAACTTTTCACGTTGTAGAAAGTTGGCCACCTTAATGACGATGCCATCAACTTCGAAATCAAATTCATGCAGTCGCTCGATCACCGCATCGCAATGCTCGATTACCTCATTGAAATCTTTTTTCGACGCATAATTGGGGGTTGTAGGAATACCCCAGCGAGCGACTTGCTCCAAGAATTCGACATGCGTCTTCCAAGTCGCTCCCTCACAAACGCCCATTCCATGACAGAAAAAGTTCAGATTGCGAGTTGCACAGATTTGCGGATCCAACAAGCGAATGGTACCAGCGGTTACATTGCGCGTATTTTTGAAGAGTTCTAAGCCTTCTTGCGCTCTTTGCTCGTTCAATTTCACCAAGTCACTATTGAGCATATAAACTTCACCGCGAACTTCGACCCGAGGCGGCACGTTGTCGCCATCTAGCTTGAGCGGCAAACTTCGAATCGTGCGGACATTGTGCGTTATGTCATCCCCCGTCTCACCGTCACCGCGCGTAACAGCTTGCGTCAATACACCATTTTCATAAACGATCGAAGCAGCAACTCCATCGACTTTGAGTTCAATCACCCATTCAATGGTCTCTGTTCCCAACAACTTTTGGGTGCGATCAAAGAAAGCCTTCAACTCTTCTGGCGTATAAGTGTTATCGATGGAAAGCATCGGCATGCGGTGCCGCACTTGCGTCAACTCGGACAACGGCTGATCGCCAATGCGCTGCGTGGGACTGTCAGCAGTAACTAACTCAGGGTGCTGATGTTCTAGTTCCTTCAGTTCATTGAGTAGCTTGTCATATTCCAAGTCACTAATGATTGGATTAGCGAGAACATAGTAGCGATGATCGTGCTGACGAATCTCACTTCGCAATTGCTCTAATCGCGCAGTAACATCGATTGGGCTCACGGTCTGTTTCCTGAGAATTCAGTGAAAGGAAAAGGCGTCTGAACGATGACAAGCCGCGTTTGGATAACGCGATATATTGACAGATATTGGCTGATTACTGTCCGGCTACTGAAGAACATTCCGGCTTAACACCGTCAGGGCGATTGTCGGCTGAATTGGGAATCAAGCAGATAAATTTCAGGGCCTGATTTCCCGTATTGCGAAACTGATGAACTTCATCCGCTTCCACCAAGACCGTAGTTCCCGCCTTGAGCACATGAGGCTTATCCCCTTGATAAACCTCACCTTCACCTTCCAACACGAAGATCTCATGTTCATAGGGATGATGATGGCGTGGAGTATAGCCACCTGGCGCGACTTCGAACAAACGCATCGCGAAATTGGGAGCCCCATCCGTTTTACTTACAAGCCATCGGACTTGGCAGCCCGTGGCACCTTCCATCTGAACAGGCTGCAATGCGACTTGATCTACGGCTTGAACCTTCATGATAACTCTCCATCGTCCAACGAACGTTCTGAGCAGGTACGGGACGTATTCTAGCGTCTCTTAGCCCCTCGTCATCACGCCATTCGCGGTCGAATTATTGTCGAAAATCGATTCAAACACTCGGCGAACACTCCACCAAAAGTAGTGTTTTGTATAAATTCAGCCACCGTGCCCCCCTCGGAGTTTGCACTTCGACTATGCTATGCAACCATTGAGGACTTGGCCGATGCAACCAACGTCGGGGCCATGTCAACTACTTTTGGGGGAATCCCGAGATTTATGGTCCGAATGACAGGGTCGCTGGAGCGATATCCGGCTCGAGTATCTCTTTACTGGTATTCTGCGATTCTAGCCGCTGGTACCGCGCTGTTGTTTTTGCCGGTTTCATTTAAGGCGGGACGAGAGCCGATTTCTTTCATCGATGCTCTGTTTACGGCCACCAGCGCGTTGTGTGTTACTGGTTTGTCTGTGCGAAGTACGGCCAACGATTTTTCATGGTTCGGCCAATTCGTCATCTTGCTGCTTATTCAGCTGGGTGGTGTGGGAATCATGACCGTCACCACCTTCGTGCTATTTCAGCTGGGAGGTCGCGGCGGATTGCGGCACCGGGCAGTGATCGCGGAGACGTTAGGGGCCGGGCCGAACCAAGATTTGAAATGGATCTTGGGTCGAGTGCTGCTGCTCAGTTTCATCATTGAGTTTTTAGGATTTGTCACGTTGTTTCTACGGTTCGTCTGGACCGAAAGCCTAACAAGTGCCTTATGGAACTCTGTTTTTCTCAGCGTATCAGCGTTCTGCAACGCAGGGTTTGCATTACACGACGCCAGCTTAATGCCTTTACGCGATGACTGGGTGGTAAATTGCACCATCATGGGTTTGATCATCAGTGGCGGATTCGGCTTCCCTGTGATGATCGATCTAACGCGAACGATTCCCCGTGGTTGGCCCAACGCTTGGCATACGCTCCACTTGCATTCGAAACTGATGATTGTGGCTTCCTTGACTGCGATTTTGGTAGGTGCGATCGGAACACTGGCGCTTGAGTGGGATGGAGTTTTCGGAAACTTACCTGCCGAACAAAAAATCCTACCGGCCGTTTTTCATAGTGTCAGCTGTCGTACGGCTGGGTTCAACACGGTCGACATCAATGCGATGAGAGATGCGACCATCTTCTTGTCCATCATGCTCATGGTCGTTGGAGCGGGCCCATGCTCTACGGGTGGCGGCGTAAAGATCTCGACGGTGGCCTTGCTGATCATGCAAGCCTACTCGCGTTTTCGGGGATTCTCGCACATCAACATGTTTCGTCGCACGATTCCAGAGGAGTCCATCGATAGAGCATTGGCGTCGATCATCTTTTATTTGATGGTGGCAACGCTTGCGTTCATTACCATTCTGGTGGTGGAAGAAAATCACGCTTTGGCAGAAGGCACACCTTGGCGTTTTAAGGACATCATGTTCGAAGTGGCTTCCGCACTGGGCACTGTCGGTTTAAGTACAGGTATAACGGCTGCGTTTTCGACCATGGGCAAAACTATTTTGATTGTTTTGATGTTCATGGGGCGTCTGGGCCCCATTACTGTATTCGCGGCCTTAGCACTTTCGCGCAGTAAACACACCAAACAGTTCGCAAGTGAAGAGCCGCTACTCGGCTAGCACAGCGTACCAAACCCTTTACCTTGCCGAGTAGGCCATGTGGCTCATCGGCGTTGGCGATTCCTTAGGATCTAATCACCATGAAACGTTTTGTCGTAATTGGGCTCGGCAGCTTTGGCTCGGCCCTCGCGAAAAAACTCAAAAACAACGAATGCCGAGTTACCGGACTCGATGCCGACCCGGATAACGTTGAGGATATGAAGGACTATCTTTTTGAAGCGGTGATCGGGGACGCGACCGACCGCGATACCTTGGCAACACTTGAGCTTGAGAAAGCAGATGGCGTTGTCATCAGCCTGGGAGAAGATATTACTCGCAGTCTTTTGTCGACGCTGCATGCCAAAGAACTTGGTGCACGGCATATCGTCGTTAAGGGCGTGACCCCCGAACATGGCAAGTTGCTGAAAAACTTGGGCGTCGAACGTGTTGTATTTCCTGAAACAGAAATCGCGATGCAGTTGGCCGACCGCCTCACCTGGCCAAGCGTGATCGACTACCTACCGATCGACCCCGAATACAGCTTTGTGGAAGTGGCCATTCCAGAGTCTTTTGCCAATCAACGCTTGATGGATGCCGATTTGCGAAAGCGATTTGGCATTTGGGTGGTGGGGGTGAAAGATGCTCTCACGGGCAAGCTGACCATGTTCCCTGATGGAACATTCAAACTCTCCGAGGATCAAATGTTGTTGGTTGTAGGTAAAGAGAAAGAGCTTCATCGTCTTCGCGATGCCCTCTAACGACCCCAAAAGAAAGAGCTCCGAGATTTCTCTCGGAGCTCTTCGCTGATTCAAGCTCAATATCTCTAGCTCAACACTTCTACACGTACAATTGTACGTCCGATACCGTGCTAGCCTGCACGGACCAAATTGAGTTCCATGAGTGCTTCAACATAGTCACGGGTAACATTCAGAATTTCGTCGGTGTAGAAGTTCTTATCGAAGATCTTATCCTTATCTTCGTTCGCTTCTGTCATAAGCTTTTCATCTTCTTCTTCGGCGCTCAATTCTTTGCGGCGTTCGAAGAAAGCCTTCTCGTTGAGCGAAACGAATTTTTCATCTTTCTGCTTCTTGTAAGCTTCGATTTGCTTGAGCAATTTATCAAACTCGACGTTCTTTTCGATACGAGCGACTGAGTTAGCTCGCAAGCGTTCGAGCAAGTTGCTATTCACTTGTTTGTAGTCAGAGTGTTCAGCAGCTTTGACACGATCGTTTTCCAACGCGTAATCCAAATCCGATTCGCCGATATCCATTTGCGCGGTAATCGATGGCAAAATCACGTCGGAAGGAACGCCTTCCTTTTGAGTGCTTTGGCCATCTGGCAAATAGAATTGTTGAATCGTGATCTTCAAGGCACCCCATTGTGGACCTTGATTTCGCGACAAAGCGGCACCGAGATCCATCAAGCTTTGAACGGTTCCCTTGCCGTGTGTGGTTGGGTCACCGATCACAATACCACGATGGTAATCACGAATCGCACCTGCAAAAATTTCTGAAGCGCTGGCACTTTGCTTGCTGGCCATTACTACCAATGGACCTTCCCAGGCGACACCGGCATCATCATCCTTGTAAACTTGGACGGCACCATCAGGTTCTTTAACTTGAACCACGGGACCTTTATCAATAAACAATCCCGTTAAGTTGATCGCTTCGGTCAAGCTACCGCCACCATTGCGACGCAAATCGAGAACGACAGCGTCAATTCCCTTCGATTTGAAATCGGCAATGATCGCACGCACGTCTCGTGTTGTGCTGCGGAAATCTTCGGTGTTCTTGCGAGCACCTTCCATGTCCATATAGAAACTTGGCAAATTGATGTAGCCGAACTTATAAGGCTTTCCATCAGCCTTTTGGCCGAAATCAACAACTTCACCACGGGCTGCGGAATCTTCTAATTCGATCTTGGCTCGCTGAATCACCAACGTCTTGGTATCGCCACCGGTAGCAGGTTTAATGACCAAGCGAACATAGGTACCTGCGGCGCCGCGAATCATCTCGACCACTTGGTCCAGCTTCATGTCGACCACATCGACCGATTCACCCGACTGGCCCTGCCCAACACTGACCAACCGATCGCCAACCTTGAGCTCACCTTGCTTGTCCGCTGCACCGCCGGGAACAATGCTCGATACAGTCACATATCCATCTTCACTGCCGAGTTGAGCTCCGATACCTTCGAGCTTCAGTCCCATAAGGATACGGAAGTTATCTAAGGTCTTGGGGGCCATGTACGTTGTGTGTGGATCAAGACTGCTAGTGATGGACGTAATGAAGATCTCTAGCAATTCGTCAGCATCGGTTTGGTGCCAACGAGTCGACAGTGTGCGATAGCGTCGATGGAGCCGTTCGCGAATCTCTTGATCCGTCAGCTTCTTATCTTCGTTCTTTGCTTCAGGAGTGTCTTGACGTTTGATCAAAGACCCACTGTCGGCATCAGCCTTTAGAAGAAGCATGCTGTATTTGATTTGCAATCTCCAGCGTTCATAAGCTTCTTCTGGAGTTCGAGGGTACTGGGCGACCTTACGGTCAGCTACCATCATCTCATCTTTGGTGAAATCGTGTTCCGAATCGATGATCTTTTTGACGTCCGCCATGCGTTCATCAACGCGTTTGAGGAACAACTTGAACGTATCATAGGCAAAGGTGATGTCACCATTTTGCACGACCATATCGTCGATTTTAGTTTCGTTGGCCATCAACTGATCGACGTCAGATTGATAGAAGTAGAGCTTGAGGGGATCGAGTGCTTCCAAGAATTGCTTGAAGGCCCGCTTAGAGATCTCATCGTCGATCTTTCGACCGGTGAGATGCAACTGCTGTACTTGTCGAGCCAAGGTTCGGGTGATCGCTCGATCCAATGACCGAGGGCCGGTCATGGTTTCAACTCGCGGTGGGGCTTCAGCAAAAATGCGATTCGAGGTCGCTGTCCATAAACCACTGCATAATGAGCAAAAGACGACACCATTCCTCGCGAATTTTGCCAGGTTCCAACGCATCGATTAACCCTTAATGTCAAATATGTAGATCAGTATGAGGTGTTCGACTGCAATCTGTATCGGCTAGCAATTTGTTGCAGCCCTCACAGATTCGCTAAACTCCCGCGAGTGAATCGTAAAATATCCCCCAATCGCGGGCAACATCGAAAGTCCATTTATGCTGCTACGGCCTAAAATGGAGTCCAGTTCGCACGAGCCCCCCTCTTTGATGTGCAAAAGGCTCGGTTCCCTGTTTGTCGACCGACTTCTTAAGCCACATCTAACGTAAACCGCAAACTGACGGCGAAGTAGTGCGAGAAACGGGTTGAAATGGCAGTTATCGGGACGAGATACGCAAGACCACTAACCCACAAGAGCGACTTAGAGCTCGCCAACGGTGGCATTTTTGCGAAAGTTCGGGAATCGCTATCTGGAATGTTCCACCTTTCTACATAACAATAGCGTGTCTCCTTTTAGGTATGCCGTACCGGCTACAACCGGAAGAAGTACCCGTGACAGCGTTTTGTGCGACTTCGCCCCTTTTTTCGCGCCCAAAACGCATCATATGTTCAGTAAAGAATCGCCGCGTTAAGCCCTAATTTCAAGGGCTTGCTGGCACAAGCGTAGGGATTCGATATGGCTAATTTGATTGCAGTGAACGGTCCGTTCGCCGGACGTACCTATGATCTGAATGCCCCTCAAGTTGTACTTGGCAGGCATCCAGATTGCTCCATTATTCTCGATGGGGCAGGGGTAAGTCGAACGCACGCTGCAATCACGCAACGCGGTACTGATTTCGTTATCGAGGACCTCAAGAGCCGCAATCGCACTTTCGTGAACGGCGTCATCATCGAACAACCGTCGATTTTGCGCGACGGCGACTTAATTCGTATTTGCGATCTCGAATTCTCCTTCCACGATCGAGTCGCCCCAGCCCAACTCGAAAGCAACGCCGGCAGTCGAGATGGGAGTAGTTTTGGGATTCTCTTGATCGATGATGGAGAAGAAAATCCAGCCCCATTTACCTCGAAACTGGATCTGACGGGCAGCCAATCCGGTTCGATGTTCAGCACTTCTGCGGAAGCTCGCCTATCTGCATTGCTTGAAATCTCCAATGCCCTGGGGCGAGCCATTTCGCTGGAGGAAGTTTTGCCCAAGGTACTGGACAGCCTTTTCAAGATTTTTCTGCAAGCCGACCGTGGCTTCATCGTTCTTCGCGGCGAAGATGGGGAATTGAGACCTCGCTGGTCGAAGACGCGCCGGGAAAATCAAGAAGAGAACATTCGCATCAGTCGAACGGTTTTGCGCGAAGTGATGGAGAGCAAGCAGGCTATTATCTCCCAAGACGCTACCGTCGATGATCGTTTTAGTTCCAGCGAGAGCATCGCCGACTTTCGCATCCGTTCGATCATCGTTGCCCCCTTGCTCAACAGCAACGACGAGCCGATTGGTGTCTTGCAGATGGACACGCAAGAACAACGCAATCGCTTCGAGCAAAAGGACCTTGAGATATTGATGGCGGTCGCCAATCAAGCGGGCATCTCGATTGAAAATGCCCAATTGCATGAACAGATTTTGGAAAGCAAATTAGTTGAACAAGATCTCAATCATGCTCGCATGGTGCAGCTGGCGTTTGTGCCCAATTCACCACTAACATTACATGGCTATGGTTGTTTCCATTACTACAACCCAATGCAACAAGTTGGCGGAGATTATTTTGACTACATTCAATTGCCCGACGGCAAAATTGCGATTGTGGTTGCCGATGTGACAGGTCATGGGATTGCGGCCGCTATGTTCATGGCCAAGGTCTCAGCCGAAACACGCTTTGCATTGGGATCGGAAGATGACCCCGCCCGTGCCATCACACTCCTTAATCGCCGTCTTGCTCGTTTGATGGTTGAACGATTCGTCACCATGATCGTTACCATTCTCGATCCGCTTACGGGTAAAGTTGTGACCGTGAACGCTGGGCATATGCCGCCCATTCTGCGACGCGCAAAGGGTGAGATCATTGAGCCTGGCAAAGAAGAAGCTGGCTTAGCTCTCGGCATCACGGATGATTGGCAGTATGAAGCCGTTACGTTCCAACTTGAACACAGCGACATCTTCGCTCTTTATACCGACGGCATCAACGAATGTGTCAATGAAAAGGGTGATCAATTTGGCATTCAAAAAATCACCGAGATCATTGCATCCAAGAAAATGTCACCCTCCGTACTTGGCAACACCGTGATGACCCAAGTCACCACTCACATGGGTAAAGCTCCACCGTTTGACGATATGTGCTTGGTGATTTTGGGGCGCAACGATCCCGCTGCACAAACGATTTGAGCAGTGCCTCGAGGAAAGTACCGCGAAAAGAACGAAAAACGCGAACTTGGAAAGGGCGACTGTCGTTTCTTCGCGATTTAATGCGCGGTGAGCGGTTGACTTCTTTTCAATACAGTTGGGCCGGGGCCGCAACGATCATTTGGTCGCTTCTTTTGCAGCGGCGCGGCGAGCGCGGGCAGCAGCCATAAAGGACTGTACGCACAACCCGACAAAGACCAAACATAGAATCGACATCGACCAAACGGAAATAGTCGCCAGCATGTTGACCGGCTTGTCGGGATCAGGGGTCTTTAGCAGAGCAGAGGCGCCTCGACCACCTGCTACCAATCCTCCGATCAAGGCGATCGCAGCTGCGGCGTGCATGGCATGTTTTCGCAGATGATCTTTGGTTGCGATAACGCCGCAAACCAACAATAAGCCACCAAACACGGCAGGGATAAACAACGTTGGACTTGGACCTTTCTTGGCACCCTCGGCTGCAACGGCAGGTGTGCCTACGCCAGCGGAAGCTAGCCCAAAGCTAACCACGGCCAACACGATCAACAAAACTCCAAACAACATCGCCTGCTTCGGCATGCTCATATCCTAAATTCCTATTCTACAGTGTGATAAAGACGACCTTGATAAGTGTCTCGCTGCTTGAACTCGTGCTCAACGGCGTTCCGTACTGCGGCCTTATCAAGACACCATGACGGCCCAACAAAATAGTTTGCTGGTGCATCGCCCGTTATGCGTTCAACAATCGTGTGTGGTGGCAAACGCTCAATGAAATCAACGAGGATCTGAATGAAGTGATCCCTTTGCATTAACTCCACTTCACCACGCTCAACTTGTTCAGCCAATTTTGTGCCAGGCACGGCATACAGATTATGAATCTTGACAGCGTCGACTTTCCAGCGCGCCAATTCTTCAGCCGTCTGTAGCATTTGCTCGTCGGATTCGCCGGGAAGTCCCAGGATAACATGGGCACATAATTCCATGCCTCGCCCCTGACTGCGTTGCATCGCGTCCACGAAAGCATCGTGATGATGACCACGATTCATCCAATCCAAACTCGCGTTGTGAATCGTTTGCATGCCATATTCGAGCGACAAGTAGGTTTTCGAGGCCAACTCTTGCAAATAATCAAGAACTTCGTCGGGCACACAATCGGGGCGGGTCCCGATTACGATGCCTACAATGCGCTCGTCATCCAAAACCGGCTCAAATGTTCGCTTCAGTTTTTCAAGCGATCCATAAGTGTTTGTGGCAGGCTGAAAGTACGCCAGGAACTTGTCCACTTTGGAATAAAAATGACGCAAACCGGTAATGCCCTGCTCAAGTTGCTGCAAAATGGGCACCCGTTTCGTTCGCCTGACCGGGCTAAAGCTTCGATTATCGCAGAAAGTACACCCCCCAACCGCAACCGTTCCATCCACATTGGGGCAGGTAAAACCGCCATCTAGGGTCACTTTTTGGACACGAGCCGAGAAGCGATTCTTCAAATAGAAGCCGTATTGATAGTAACGGAGCCCCGCCTCTTTCCAGTCAAAAAAGTGGTGCCCATTGGGAGTCAATATTGTTGACGCTTTCACGATTCTCACGTAGAGTTAAAAGGGTAGCTTACTTTAGGGGTGTGACCTTTCCTATCCGATCTTAGTCTTATCAGAGCGACTCCCAGGACGGTAGAGCCGCGAACGTTTCATTCGAACAAAAACGGGGTGAAAAGTATGCCCGACTACGGAAAACTCGTACCTGTTGGTGGTGGGGATACCATCCCACTGGCAAAAGACAAATTGATGATCGGTCGTCGCGAGAATTGCGACATCGTGCTCCGTTTTGCCAACGTCTCTGGTCAACATTGCCGCATGACGTTGGAACAGGGTTATTGGTTCATCAAAGACCTTAACAGTCGCAATGGTGTGAAAGTTAACGGTTACCGCATCAGCCGAAAACGTCTTGATCCGGGATCGTTGGTCTCGATTGCCAAACATGAATACAAGATTCAGTACAGCCCCGAAGCATTAGGGGCGTTCGGTCCTCCACCTCCAGATGATGACCAGATGGAAGAAATGCTGCGTAAGTCGCTGATGGACCGAGCCGGGTTGGCTCGCCGCAGTGACGAGGATCGTGGCAAGAACCGCGACCTGCTGTCCGACGACGATTGATTTGCCCAGCCATCCACAAGCTATTCAAGTCACCAAAGCCCCACCGAAATTCACACAGGTTTTCGGTGGGGTTTCTTCGTTTTTAGCTTTCGCGCCGAACACGTAAAGGCCAACATCTTTACTCGTTGATACAGGAACGATGCGCATTACTATTTAGATTCGATCGCCTCGCTCCACAGCTTTGCATGAGCTTTCAGACCACGTTCATTAAAATGTACGCCGTCACGAAACTCGGCTCGCAAGGCATCGCTGTCGGGACCAAGGTAGACCTTTTCGAGTTCCGTCACGCTTTTCTGCGCTTGACGAAACTCATCGTCACTAGCATCCGCTTCGCTATGATAAGTTGCCAAGGCCACGAACCACGGCACATCCCATCTCGCCACTTTTCGCGATTGTAAGATCAGCGTTTCCATGTATTGCCGATAGTCTTTACCTGTGATTTGTCGGTCTGGCGGATAACCACCGCGAGCTTGGCCCGCATCTGATTCTCCTTGATGCCACAGAACCGCTTTGATGCCAGATGGTCCAAAGTAAACTAATCGCTCACTTAAACGATTGAAGAGCGAGCCGGTGCTCTCGAATCCACCGTCACTACATTTCCAACAATTCGCACCCGTGGTTGGTTGGCGTTCAAATCGCGAACCGCGCGGCAACCATTCGCGGACACTGGTACCACCTACACCTATCGAAGCAAAACCAATAGGCACTTTCTCTCTCTCGTAAAGCAAGTCCCCAAGCGTCGGAATAAAACTCCCTTGATCACCTGCAGCACCAGGCTGTGGATCTGCTGCTGGCTGCCACTTGCGGCCATCAAATGCGGTAACTTTGTCACTTAGCGCTGTGGTCCGCACGCTACCATAGTTCGCTGAATTCGATTGTCCCGCCACAAGATATACATCGCCCACGCCAAAGAGCTCCGACCGAACGAATTCCTGTGGCTCAAGTTTGTTGCGAATTTCGGCATGATACCAACCACCCTGTGGCACTGTGATTTTGGTATGGAGATATCGATCGATGGGTACCGTGGGAATCAACGTCCAATCCATCGCGACCTTGCCGTCGGTGGTAACCACCCGAACTTCCCATTGCGTAAAAGCTTTCGCTTTGTTTTTGGCCGCGTCATTAGCAGCCCGTCCAGCAGGGACTTCGGGTATTGGAAGTGCGCCTTGGAGCAGGACCTCGCCGACACCCAAATTGTTGCGCTGAAAGATTTCATATTTCAGCGGACGATGAACGGCAAAGTTAACCGCATCCGGTGCTCGCGACATCGGAGGATTTTCAAAGTACCAACCACCTCCGACGACTCGGGGATCGTTGGTCACAATCAACTGTTCCATCAGTTGAGATCGCAAACGAGCCTTGGTCTCTGCATAAGCTTCATCGTTAGCGACGTTATGGAGTTGGGATTTATCTTTTTTCAAATCGTAGAGTTCTTCAGCAGGCCGCTTGGCAAATGCTCGATCGTAGTAGGGACGAATTGCCGGTTCGTTTCTATGTTGGACCAAATAAGCTTTGGCAGGGCTTGCGTCCATATCGGCAAATGCCGCATATGTGTTATTGGTCAATTGCTCCACGGTCGGTTCAGCAGCTAGCGATTTCCCATTTTCATCTTCAAAGACTGGACGTCCCAACGGCCAACGATCGGGTGCAAAATTCACCACATACAGAAAGTCATTGGTTCGAATTGCGCGTTGCGGATAATGCGAGAAATCACCCTGAACTCCCGCCACATGACGTTCTCGTCCCATGGTCACCGCGGAACGACTTGGATCGATCACACCACTCTTGCCCAAAGTAATCTGCTGCACAAGGCTCTTACCTGTCATAGTCGCATCGGGCGCGACACGCGCGAATTCCAGGATGGTGGGGGCGAGATCGGTGAGGCTCACCAAATCATCGACAACAACTCCTTTTTGAGCCATCCCTTCGCGGATAGCAGCGGTAGGCTGGATCACCAATGGCACTTGGCAACCAAAGTCATACAAGTTGCATTTGCCATTGGTAAAACCTGGCGCGCCGTGATCACCACTCACAATCAAAATCGTGTTATCGAGTAGCCCTTTTTCGTGCAGTACCTCGACAATCACTCCAATGGAAGCATCAAAGGCTTGAACCTCGCCCAGGTAATCGGCCAAGTCCTCGCGGATCTCGGGTACATCAGGCAGGAAAGGTGGGACTTTCCCCTGCAGCAGATCAGGTTCGATTCCCCACAGAGCTTTCCCTGAACCTTTTTCCCACGTTCGGTGAACATTGGTGGGACCATACCAAAAGAAAAAGGGTTGTCCTTCTTTTTGTGCAGCGAGGAAATCTTCGAAGTTACCACGCACCTCGGCCATGATCCCTTGATGAGCTTCATCGCGCGGCGTTCCCTCTTTCACCAGCTTGGTAACATTCTGAGAGTATTGATTGATTCGCCCTCCTCGTTTTTGAAACGCAAATTTGTTGCCACCGATGGGCGCATCGACGGGTGTGCCTGGACTCCAAACCTTAAACGCTTTCCCCAGTGCGTATCCATTCTGTTGCAACATCAATGGGAAAGCAGGCAGCTGATGATTCCATCGCGCTCCTTGCAACACCGATGCCGACGCACCGCGCCAGAAAGGTTGCCCAGAGCACAACGACGTTCGGCAGGGCGTACAAGAGGGTGCGTTCACAAATGCATTGCGAAAGATCACACCATTTTGAGCAATCTGATCGATATGCGGTGTTCTAACAATGTCGTTGAGTGTCCCGGGTCCATCGGCTTTTGCATAGCAGCTCGCATAACGCCCCAAATCATCGGCAAACAAGAAAACAATGTTCGGTTGATTCTCTTGTGCGTGTATGGGAAATGCGAGAGCCCCCGACAGCCATGAGATGAACGCAAAAAAGCTAATATGTTTCAACATATTCAGGTGGCTTAGGCCTGGGACGAAGGACTCTGTTCGCATAAGGACCTACCTTGCTAGATTCATTGCCACTTAACTTTGCGTTTCATTCGCTTCCGCAATTCGAAGTCGATCCACCAAATCGATAATCTGCTCGACAGGCAGCTCTTCCGCTCTGGAATTGGCGTCGAGGTTCGCCTCTAAAAGTAATTGATCAACGCGTTCTTTCGAGAGCTTATCTTTCATTGCGCTGACCACTACGCCGCGCAGAAATTTGCGCCGGTGAAAGAACAAAGCCCGCACGGTTTGATGGAAGTACTCTCGATCAACAACTCGAGCTCTTAAGGCGGCGTTGGGTGTAATCGAAAGAATAGCGGAATCCACTTTGGGGCGCGGCCAAAACACAGATGGGGGCATCACCCGTACGATCTCGACATCGCACTGACTTTGAATCCAAATACTGAGAGCGCTGTAGTCTTTTGTTTTAGGCTTGGCTGCAATACGCTCGGCTAGTTCCTTCTGAATGGTTACCACCATCTTGTCGACTAGCGGTTCCACCTGAAGCAAGTTTGAAATGATGGGGGTAGCAACGTTGTAAGGCAAGTTGGCAACCAGCTTGAAGCGACTCCCTGGAATCGCGTTCATTTTTTGACGGACGGTTTCCAGCACTTCGTCGTGCAAGTTGTTTTTATTGCGCAAGGCATCGCGCTGCAAAATCGTCACATTGCCGTAGGGCGCGAGTTCTTCTTTCGCCAACTGAGCCATCATCGGATCGATTTCTACGGTGACTACCGAGCCAGCGTACAACGCCATCTTGGTGGTCAGCGATCCCATACCGGTGCCAATTTCAAGAACAACATCTTTGGTGGAGAGGTCCGCCGAACGCATGATGAGATCGATCAAATTCAAATCGATCAGAAAGTTCTGGCCGAACCGAATTTGAGGAAGTACGCCTGCCCGACGAAACTTGTCTTGCAGGTAACTCAATGTTTGACGCGGGCTATTCATGCAATTCTCTAAATGAAACGCGGATGATTTTTGTTCGGCAAAATGATGTAAAAATGAATGACAGTGGAAACAGCAAGCGGATCAGCGCGACTCCAATTGGCGAGCGACATATTTGGCGAGCACATCAGTCTCTAGATTGATCGAGTCGCCCGTTGTTCGCGTCCCCAGGGTTGTGGCCTGCAGAGTGTGCGGGATTAGGGCAACGGAAAATCCACTCGCGTCCACATCGACCACGGTCAAACTGATGCCATCGACGGCGATGGAACCTTTGCTGGCCAGATGCGAAATCAAATGCGAAGGAACATCAAAATAGTAATAGGCCCAGTCGCCTTGTTGTTCAATTTTTCTAATTTTTCCCTGTCCATCGATGTGACCAGTGACAAAATGTCCACCCATCCGATCCCCGACGCGTAAGGAACGCTCCAAATTCACTTTGGAACCGAGTTTTAATTCGCCCAAATTGGTTTTGCGGAGCGTTTCTTCCCCAGCTTGAAAATCGACTAAATCTCCGTTCAGTGCTACTGCGGTGAGGCAGCAGCCGTTGATGGCAATACTGTCCCCAATCGCAATTTTCGAGCCGATCCCCCCACTTTGCCCCGCTTCCGTGGATTGTTGAAAAATTGGCGAGCGGATCACCAATCGCAAGCCGTGAGGCTCGGAGATGAGATTTTCAACGGTTCCCAGGGATTCGATTAGGCCGGTAAACATAAGAAGTTTCTTTCAGGTTGCTTGAGGAGTGCCTACATCCACTAGGCACTTCGGTGATCATTCAGCAAAATAGGGACCTTGTAGTCACCGTAGTATTGTATCGAACCAACCTAAAGCAGGAATGTGGACCAGTATGAGCTTCATTGAATATATCCATGGCCGTCAGATCCTTGATAGCCGAGGCAACCCAACCGTTGAAGTGGACGTGGAGCTATCGGACGGATCGTTTGGTCGCGCGGCAGTTCCAAGCGGTGCCAGCACCGGCGCTCATGAAGCTTGGGAATTGCGCGACGGCGACAAGAAAGTATTCCTTGGAAAGGGAGTCACCAAGGCGGTTGAAAACATCAATGGACCGATCGCAGAAGCTGTGATCGGTATGGATGCGTTGGATCAACGCACCATCGACCGAGTACTATGCGAGACCGATGGCACTCCGAACAAGAAGAACCTCGGTGCAAACGCGATTTTGGGTGCTTCGCTGGCTGTTGCTCGGGCTGCTGCCAACTTCACTCAACAACCCCTCTATCGCTACCTCGGTGGCTGCGGTGCTCACATCTTGCCAGCCCCGATGATGAACATCGTCAATGGTGGCCAACATGCTGACAACTCGGTCGATGTTCAAGAATTCATGGTGATGCCATTGGGATTCGAGAAGTTCTCCGACGCGTTGCGTGCCGGTGTTGAAATCTTCCACAATTTGAAGAAAGTTCTTCATGCCCGAAAGCTCAACACAGCTGTGGGTGATGAAGGTGGCTTCGCTCCTGATCTGGGCAGCAACCAAGAAGCTCTCGACTTGATCATGGAAGCCATCAGCGCTGCAGGCTACGAAGCTGGCAAGCAAATCTTTATCGCTTTGGACGTGGCTGCCACTGAGTTTTACGATGCAACGACCAAGAAATACACCATCGACGGCAAGCAATTGTCAGGTCCAGAAATGGTCGATTTCCTCGTAAACTGGGTCAACAAGTATCCGATCTGCTCGATCGAAGACGGCTGCTCAGAAGACGATTGGGAAAGCTGGAAACTTTTGACCGACAAGGTTGGCAACCGCATCCAATTGGTCGGTGACGACTTGTTTGTTACCAATACCGAACGCCTACAACGCGGTATCAACGAAGGTATTGCGAACAGCATCTTGATCAAAGTAAACCAAATCGGTTCACTCACCGAAACCATTTCGGCCATTCAATTGGCATCGCGCAATGGCTACACCAGCATCTCGAGCCATCGCAGCGGTGAAACCGAAGATTCAACCATCGCCGACTTGGCTGTGGGTCTCTCGACGGGCCAGATCAAGACAGGATCGGCTAGCCGCAGCGACCGTATGGCGAAGTACAATCAGTTGCTCCGCATTGAAGAAGAATTGGGCGATGACGCCCGATATGCGGGCCCAACCCTTATCCGCAAGAAGTAACGAACAGCGGTAACGGTTATTTCAAGATTGAGGCTGGTTAACGCAGGTTGACCAGCCTTTTTTTATGCATTTATGGAAGGATTGATCCGGTTCGACGTTCTAGTCCAGTCCACTTTTCAGGTAAGCTAGAATAGACCAGGGTACCTAAATGGGTATGTCAACCATCCATATGGTGGATGGTATTTCGCAGGCAGTTCAATAGTTCGAAACCATTGAGAATGGACTTCGGAGGAGCGACGGTGAGTGGTTCAGTAATTTCTGCGGTGTCGCGTTCGCGAATTGTATTTCACCAGATATCCCGATGTTTGGTGATGCCTGCCATCTTGGTGAGCTGCTATGGCAGTTATCTAAATCAAGGCGTTTGGGCCCAGGAGACGCCACCGGCCGTCGAACCGCCTCCCGCTTTAGAAACGGGCTCCCGCCCAGTGCAAGAAAAGCCGGCCCAAGAAAAGCCAGCCCAGGAAACGGTGGCACCTTCACCAGACAGCGTGACACCGGAAAGCGCAACGATCAATCCAGACAAGTCGCGCACACCATTACTGCAAGTGATGGATAAAGCACCGATTGCTCACGCGCGTGACTTGAGCGTAGCGTTTCGAGCAGCATCAGAAAAAGTCTTGCCATCTGTAGTTACCATTCTCGGTCAAACCAAAGATATTGATCCAACACAACAAGCGTTAGGCTTTGCTGATGAAGGCGACCCCAGCATTTACGACTCCGTCGGCTCTGGAGTGATCGTCGACTCATCTGGCTTGATCATTACCAACAATCACGTTGTGGCCGAAGCGAAACGGGTGCTTGTGCGTCTGTATGATGGCCGAGAAATCATTGCTGAAGATATTCGCAAAGATCGCGACAGCGACTTAGCCACACTCCGTATCAAGAGTGACGAACCATTTCCCTACACGCCTCTGGGCAACAGTGATGAGTTAGGTGTCGGGGACTGGGTCTTAGCAATCGGCAGTCCATTCAGCTTGGACTCAACCGTTAGTGCTGGAATCATCAGCGGCAAAGGTCGCATGCTCGAAGGTATGGTTCGAGGTCAATTGATTCAAACCGATGCGTCGATCAACCCAGGTAACTCGGGTGGCCCACTGGTGAATTTGGGTGGCGAAGTGATCGGCATCAACACCGCGATTGCCACACGCAACGGAGCCTTCCAAGGCGTCGGCTTTGCGATTCCATCGAATCGCGTTCGCTGGGTCACTAGCGAGTTAGTGGACAATGGAACCGTTCGTCGAGCTCTACTGGGTGTTCGCACTGATCGTATACCACAATCGGTCGCCGCATCCTGGAAACTACCTCCACGCGGAGGAGCCTACGTGATTCAAGTTACTCCGAATCGCCCAGCAGCCAAGGCGGGTATCAAAGTGGGCGACATCATCGTGCAAGTGGGTGAATATCCCATTCGCACCAATACCGAGCTGGGAGAAATTGTCGAGCAATTGCCCGTCGGCGAGCAAATGGAAGTTGCCATCCTTCGCGATAAAGAACGCGTCGTATTGCCACTCAAGCTTGAGAGTCGCTAGTGCGCCGTAGTATGGGTCTCCGACCCGTACTAATAAAAATAGGTAGCACGGGCGAAGACCCATGCTACCTTGCAAATCACACAGCGCGGGTCGAAGCCCCATGCTACCTAGCGTTTTTTGCGAAGCCATGAGAGCCAAGTCGCACCAAAACTCCCACTCTCTTTAGCCGTCGATTGAACCGCAACGTTGCTCGACGTTGCCCCACTGCTGCCGCTCCGATATTCCTCTGCCGAAGTTCGCGAAGCTTCCGGCTTGCGTGTTTCTTTGATCGCAGACTTCTCTTTAGCGATAGCTTTGCGAGCCTTACGATCGACTTCATCGAGATCGTGTTGCACCAGCTTTTGTGTCGGCTTGTCAACATGAAGTTCACATCGATGGCAACGAGTCGGTGGCTTAGAAACTTGCTTGCCACATGTCGGACAGAAGTAAGCGATTGAAGGCTTGGCCGCATTGGCCAACAAGCCATTTACCTCTTCGACCTTCACCCACTGCGAATCGTCTTTCTTGACCAGAGAGTCACGCAGGAGCGTCCCGTTGCGAATCAAATCCAATAGTTCTACGGGACTTACAGGTCCATACTCAGCACCGGTATGAGACTTGTAGAACCATGTCATGAATAGCACACTTCCTGCTCAAAAGAAAACGATCCTTGAATGCTTCTCATCCTAAAGGTCGGAGATGTTTCGTCAAGTCTTTGGCCAGTGAATTGAGAGGCATTGGTCCGGCTAGATATCGCTCAAATCCTGAGAATCTTTCGTTTTTCAATGAGGGGAGCATCAACAAAAAAAGAGGTAACTCTTAAAGAATTACCTCTCCATTAAGTTTACTTCATCAAAATTTCATTAGCGCTTCGAATACTCTGCCCAGCGTTGATCGATTTTGCCTTCTTTTTCGTCACCTGCATGAAACACAACTCGATAATGCAGTTCGAAGGATTTACCAGCTTCCAAATTATATCCACCGGTCTTCTTGTCGCTCCCTACGAAATGATGCTCACCAAATGGATTGGCGGCAAACAGCCCATAAGTACGTACATGCCAGCGACCAGGGTAACGCAACGTGTCTGGTCTAACCAAAATGGCGACTCCCACGTGTTTCTCTTGCACCATCCCATGGTAATCGACCCAACGAGCCGGCTTACCCCACGCAGCTCCATCTTTATCACCTTCGCTATTGATGATGGTGCCACCTGGCTTTTGTTTCGCATCAACCTTCATCGATTCGGCCACACGTATACCAAATGATCC
>JAFLCP010000123.1 GCA_017303505.1 Planctomycetota bacterium
AATGCCGATCGAAGCCAGCCACTCCAAAGATTCACCTTGATATTGCAACCAACGATTGGTGGTTAAGCCTCGATTATCTATATCACCGGAGTTGGAAATCGTCGGTGCAGCGTTCTCGCTTTCACCGGACTCCAGCGTTGCCGTCGCCAAGCGCCCGGGCGAGTTCGCCATATTCGCAACCTCCGAATCGGGCGAGGCCTTGCTATTGTCAGCGCGTTTTGGCGCATCGATCAATCCGACGATTTCCAAGTCATCTAACTGCAAGACTTGGATCCCCGAATTGGAATATGCATTGATGGCCACACAATCGACGACAGCTTCACCCCAATCGATGTTGTTGCCGAATTCGCTGCGCAAAGCGCGAACTTTCTCGCCTAGTTTTTGCGGTAAGCCGGTGAGTTGAATTCGCTGCCAAGAACCTATAGCGCCATAAGCATCGCCCCAAATCCAAATTTCGCGTGGTTTACCCGTTACCGGATGAATGGCATTTCGAAAGACAACTCGCACACCGATGGTCGCACCACGTTGCGTCGAGCGGACCCAGATAGACGGTTTGAACTCTTCTAAAACAAGCGACTCGCGAATCGGATATCCGAGGACAGCCAACGTTCCGCGAGCCATTCGCAATTCGAGGACCTCACAAGTCAGCCCGGAGTGAGGAATTTGGGGCGAAATCTCTTGGAGCCGAATCTTGGCATCACAGTCCCAATCGACCAGTTTCCAGCGCGGGTTGCCACCCTCGAAAGAGTCTGAGATTTGACCGAATGCGATGGGGGATAGGCAACAAGCCAGCAGCGTGAGGCAAAAAGAAACCAAACGGGTGGCCCTGCCTGCGCGCGCAATTCGATTTGATGCTCGAAAAATACCGAGCGAAAACCCAAATCGAGTGATTTCGGGTTCATATTGTCGACTGGATCTCCCCATCCTTGGCTCCATGCTCGAAATGTTGCGTTCTGGCAACATGGCGATGCCGGTGTGGCAATTCTCCGTAAGTCCTACTTTTACAAGGACTTACGCTTCGTGGCCAGATCAATCGTGTTTACCGAAAGCAACATTTTTTCCGGTCAGAAAAAATAAAACAATGGCAACATTTATCCTAAGTCATTACCCAGAAAGAACTTAGAACTTTTCGAATTCACTCAAGCAGGTGATTGGCACCGCGTCTGCTTAAAGAGACAATACAACCTAAGCGAAACACATCTTATCTGAGCCAGGAGAGTCACCATGTCAAACGTTCCTCAAATCGTCGATCAGGCAGCTCAGGACACTCCTGCTGAATTGTTGGACCTCATCCGAGCCATTGATGCATTGCCTCCTCAACACCGAGCTTCTTTACAACCTGCATTGAATCGAGTTGTCGATAGCAGCAGCCGTCGCCGTCGCATTTTGTCGATGGTTCAAGAAGCTCTCGGACAGCTCCGCTTGGACATGAAATATCTGGTTTTCGACTTGGAAGCTACCCGCCGCGAACGCGATCGTTATTGCCAACAATTGAAAGAATTGAACGGCGACAACAATTCTGACGAATAAGCGTTTTCTCAGTCTTTTTCGCACTATTTGGCTACAAAAAAATAATTGGATGACGTGCTACTGTTTTCACGATGAAAGAGTTTAGTCGCGCTGCTTCTGGCAGCAACCAGCGCCACTGGTGACTAAAATCAAGACAATCTGAAAAAGCAGCATTGTTCTTCTCCAAGAGGGAGCTCGGCAGGGTGAAGCCGACTCCCTTTTTTTATTGGAAGTGCCCCCTAAGTTAACTAGATACTGCCGCTCGGAACAATTGCTTTTCGTTGTTGTTCTGCTTACGATCCAATAATAGGGCGGTTTCTTTTCTCGCTCCTTTCCACCCGCTTTTTTCGCTCGACGTTAGGCCCAGCTTTATCATGCAAGAATTTACTCCCAATACGCTTTCGGAGAGGCTCGTCGAGCTCGGGATCGTAGAACGCATTCAACTGGAACAAGCGTGGTCGGATGTAGGTAGCAGCGAGGGGACATGCGAAGACTTGATTCGAGTTCTGCTGCGCCGCGAGTTGGTCACCAACTTTCAAATCGACCGCGTTCTGAAAAACGAGCGAATGGGCTATTTCTATGGCCATTACAAAGTGCTGTATTTGATCGGTGTGGGTACGTTCGCTCGCGTGTATCGAGCCGTGCACCGTGACTCAGGACGTGTTGTCGCCGTAAAGGTTTTGCGACGTCGGTTTCGCGAACAGCAAGTCGAGTTGGATCAGTTCCTGCGTGAAGGCCGCATGGGTCTGAAACTGAAGCACCCCAACATCGTCCAGATTTATGAAGTCAACAACGACCCACGAGCTCCTTATTTGGTGATGGAGTTTGTTGAGGGCCAAACGTTGCGTGAAATGATTCGTATCCGCAAATCGCTGGATACTATCACTGCCCTAAAGCTTACGGCCGATGTGGCAGCGGCCTTGGCTTATGCTCTTTCGCAAGGTATTACGCACCGCGACTTGAAATTGAGCAACATCCTGATTGGTTCCAGCGGTCGAGCCAAGCTGGTGGACTTTGGTTTGGCATCGATCTCCGACACGAGCAACGATGCCAAGGTGATCGATTCTCCTAACGCACGCGCGATTGATTATGCCGCTTTAGAACGTGGTACGGGCGTTCGCAAAGATGATCCACGCAGCGATATTTATTTCTTGGGCTGTATTCTCTATCACATCTTGTCAGGCAATGCGGCCCTCACCGAAACACGCGACCGGTTGCAACGCTTGAACATTTCTCGTTTCCGTGAAATCCCACCTCTCGGCGCGGTCATGCCCGACTTGCCTCAAGGCGTTTTGGCCATTACTGCCAAAGCTATGGACCTTGATGCGGACAAGCGATACCAAACTGCAGATGAGTTTAATGGCGATCTGCGAGCAGCGATTGAGCGATTAGAAAAGGGCGATTCGCTCCAAGACCCTAACCTGATTCGCGGTAACGGCCAAACGGTTGTTGAATCGCAAGAAGGGCGAAACAAGACCGTAATGGTGATTGAAAGCCGAGCGGAATTGCAAGACCTGATGCGCGAGAAACTCAAGAGCCGCGGATATCGCGTCTTGGTTTTCAGCAATCCGGAACGAGCCTTACAACGCTTTGACAACGATGAGGTCGCGCCAGCTGATTGCGTTATTTTCAGTGCACCCGATTTAGGAAACGACGCACTGGAAGCCTTCAATCAATTTGCGTCCAATGAAAGAACCAAAGACATCCCAGCGATTATGCTGGTCGATCGGAAACAGCAGTTCATCATTCGCGGCGCCATGATGGCTCCGCACCGTTTGATGCTGGCGATGCCGCTGAAAGTTCGCGAACTGAGAATCGCCTTGCTGAAACTCCTGTCCAGCAAATCGATGGCGATTCCCGATGGAGAAAATGAGGCAGGGGAAAGCTAACCCCCCAGATGTGGCAAAGCGTTGTTTGCCTATCAACGACAAGTTCATGTCGTGCCAGTGGTGTCAATTTTCAGGACAGGAAAGTCAATTATCCTAACCTGAATCCTCTTTCGAACCCTTTGCGCTTGGATCGGTCTTTGGTACAGTATGGCCTTACTCAACGGGGCGAAACACCCCTCTGAATAACTAAAACGATTTTTCTGGTTTGAGGGCGTAGCTCAGTCGGTAGAGCATCGGACTTTTAATCCGTGGGTCGTGGGTTCAAGTCCCACCGCCCTCACTTCCAGTTATCACGTTTTTCCAGTTATCTGGTGTTGGCAGTCACCTATCTTTCTAGGGTTCTTTCTAACCCAAATTGACGCCGATTTCCGCCGGTTTTGTGTCGGCATGTTCCCCATTATGGGACCATTTTTCCAGAATCTACCGATCTGTTCAGGTTTTGCGTGCTAGGGTTTTCAGGCTATTTCCCACCTCAAACTCACTGCCTTTACCCACGGCCCGCCATGATTACTCTCGAAGAAAACCTGTACGTCGGCAAAGACCTTGAAGCGATGCAATTTGCACGTCGCTACCATCGTTGGATCATCGACGAAGTTCGTCCTTACTTTGGAAAAGAAATTGCCGAAGTGGGTGCCGGCTGCGGGAACTTGACCGAGTTTCTACTGGAAGAGGCGTTGGATTCGATCACAGCTTTTGAGCCATCCTCGAATATGTTCCGTTTATTGGAACAACGTCATCAAGAGGAAAGCCGGGTCACACCGATCAATGATTTTTTCCGTTGCGATGCGGGAGGTGTAAAACGGGACTACGATTCCGTGGTTTACATCAATGTGATGGAACATATCGAAGACGATTTGGGCGAAATGCGTCGCGCGTTCGAAGCCCTCCGCCCCAATGGCCACTTAGTCATTTATGTTCCCGCATTAGCTTGGCTTTACAGCGACTTTGATCGTTCGATTGGTCATTTTCGTCGATACCATAAAACGCAATTGGTTGAGGCGGTCCAATCGGCTGGCTTCAATGTAGTGCAAGCCAAATACTTCGATTCGCTTGGCATCATTCCATGGTATGTTTCGGCCGTCTTACTGAAACGTTCGATCAATTCGAACAGCGTTGCCTTATATGATCGCCTTGCCATTCCCGTTTTGAGCCGAGTTGAGCGTTATCTGCCACCTTGGATTGGCAAGAATCTGTTGGTCGTTGGTCGCAAGGAAGCGTAAGACAACGCGTTTCCTTGTTCACAATCTGCTATAATGTGCGTTGTTCCTTCGCACATTATGGCAGGTAATTGCATGACGAGCCGCGGTCTATTTGTTTCCGATCTGCATTTGCTGAGTCGCCGAACAGCGGCACAAAAGCATTGGCAACACTTGGCAGCAGAACTTCCAAAGTATGACCTTCTCGTCCTCGGTGGAGATATCTTCGATTTTCGCTGGAGTACGCACGGCGACTTATTGCGAAGTGCTGAAGCGGCCAGAGAATGGTTGCAAAAGGTTCTGGAAACCAATAAGCATTTGAAGGTTGTGTATACGCTTGGCAATCATGATTGTTTGCCTGCTATGCAAACGGTCCTTGAGAATCTCGCGCAAGAAGTTCCACAGTTCTGTTGGACCGAACAGCACGTCGTGTTGGGAGATGCCATCTTCTTGCATGGTGACATATTGGATGCAGGCCCAACCCAAGCTTCCTTAATAAACTATCGATCGAAGTTCTCCGATCAGCATCGTGAAAAGGGGAATCTGGCGCATCGCATGTACGATTTGCTGGTCGCCTCTCGGATTCACGGAGTTCCTCCCAAGATCTTGCATCGTCCAGCTCGTGTCACCAAACGCTTGAGTGATTATCTGGCGACACTTGAATTAACAGCAGAGCAAGGGATACGTGATGTTTACTTCGGGCATACGCATCAACCATTGCCTGGTGTGATGTACCGGCAACAGTCTTTCCATAACCCCGGGTCGGGCATCAAGCATCTTCCATTTATACCCTGTCCATTCACGGTTAATGTGGACCTTGATCAAGTCGTGGCTAAGCTAACGGCCCATCCGAAGGAGCCGTTGAGGTTTCAACCATGATTGTGGGTACTGCTTGGTGGTCAGACCTCTTGTTTGTTTTCGAGATCTTGTTGCTGCTTGGCATCTTGGTTCTTCAAATCCACACAGCCATTCATATAGCGATTCACAAGAGAGATTCTCGTTCCGCCGTTGCCTGGATCGTATCTGCCTGGTTTCTTCCCGTTCTTGGTTCCGTGCTGTATTTTTGGTTTGGTGTCAATCGCTTGGAACGAAAGGCGCGTAAGCTTCGCGCCCATTCCCATCATCCACGTTATAACCTCCCGATCATTGCCAACGAGATACTCCCCGAAAATCTATCGGAACAGTACAACGATTTAGTCGGTATTGCGAAGGCGATTGGTTCGATTAGTGGATTCCCTTTGGTGGGCGGAAATCACTTTGAACCGTTGGACCGGCAACACGCTTATCCTGTAATGTTGAAAGCGATCCATGAAGCCAAACAGTCCATTACGTTATTAACTTATTTGTTCGACGACGATCCAACCGGCGAGAGTTTTGCGGAGGCGCTTGCTGCTGCAGTCCAACGAGGAGTCGAAGTGCGTGTGTTGGTGGACGATGTGGGATCAAAGTATTCGAACCCCACCATATTTGGACGACTGCAGCGACTTGGAATTCCACACGCTCCTTTTCTTCCAAAGTTTTTGCCAATTCCTTTAGCCTATTCGCAACTTCGCAATCACCGCAAGATCCTGGTAGTTGATGGGCGTGTGGGGTTCACGGGTGGCATGAACATTCGCCACAACCAAGCGTATGATGCGGGCGTAAGTCATCCCGTCAATGATTTGCATTTCCGAGTTTTGGGCCCCATCGTTTCGCAATTGCAAACAACGTTCGCCGAAGATTGGTGGTTCACCACCGAGGAGTTCCTTGAGGGAGATAAATGGTATCCGCGCGATGTCCCAGCAGCTGGTTCTTCCACAGCTCGCGGCATTCCCGACGGTCCCGACGAAGATCTCGATAATTTGCGATTGACGATATTGTCCGCGATTACATCCGCCAAGAAATCTCTGAAGATTGTTACACCCTATTTTTTGCCCGATCATGACATTACAACAGCATTGAAACTGGCAGCGTTGCGTGGAGTGGTCGTCGATATTGTGTTGCCAGAAAAAAGCAACTTGCTCTTGGTGCAATGGGCCACCACGCCGTTTTGGGAACCATTGCTGCGGAGAGATTGTCGTATTTGGTTAACGCCTCCACCGTTCGATCACACCAAGCTCTTATTGGTCGATGGCCATTGGTGTATGTTTGGTTCAGCCAATTGGGATCCACGCAGCCTACGTCTCAACTTTGAATTCAATATTGAATGTTACGATGCCGTATTAACCTATCAGCTCGAGCGACTTGTGGACGAGAAAATCTCAATAGCTCGGCCTGCATCTATTGATGAGCTCAATGCGCGGCCATTCTTAATACGCTTGCGCGATGGATTTGCTCGTCTGTTCTCACCGTTTTTGTAGCGTACGAGCGGTTCATAAAGCAGCGTGTTTCCGCAAAGCAGAACGTATTTTTCGCTCGAATTCAGGCGTGGTGGAGGGAGAAAATCCAAAAATGGTGAGCCCATAGGAACCGCCCCCCCCCTAAAACCTACTATGAAGGCTCCCGAAAGTTAGTATTGATGATTGAAATCTATTTCCTTCTCTTGGTAAACTACCGCCCCACTAAGTTCGTTGAAGGAGAGGGTAATGACCATTCGTTTCCAGTGTCCAAGTTGCGGTGCCCCCAAAGAGGCCAAAGATGAATGGGCTGGAAAAACTGCTCGCTGTAAGTGCGGGGCTACTTTCTCTATTCCTGTACCTGTGGTGGAAGACTATGCAGATGTGCCGATGGCGGAGCCACTTCCCGAAGAAGACACGGTCTCCTTCGATACGTTTGAAGCCAACGATCCAGCGCCCTCTAATAATCTGTTTGCGGACTTAGGTGATTTTGGGGCTCCTGCACAACCGCAGCCTTACGGCAATTATGTGCCCTATCAAATGCCCGCACCTGCGCCCTCGCAACCGGCGCCCTCGCAACCTGTGACGGGAAAGAAAGGGGCCCAATCGCAAGCCCAAAATGCGCCACCTAGGCCTATGAGCAAAGAGGATAAGCTCCTGGCAGAACACATGGAGAATCGCTCGGCGCTTGAATATCTAGTCCAAGACTCTCGGCCACCGATGGAAGCTTGGCGAGCAGGGATGATGGTTTCTTTGATTCTGACGGGCTTCGCCATGCTTATTATGGGAAGCCTTCTCGATTCGGGACTTATCAATCGCTTTGCCGTATTTGTCGTAATAACAGGTATTGGTGTTGGTTCGTTTTATTATGATGGCTGGAAAGGCTTAGCGGCCCGCCCTATCCCGAAGGGTGAAAGGGTTTCTTGGTGGCTTGAAGCGATCTTGTCCGGCGGCTCATTGATGGGCTTGTTCTTGGTGGTCTCCTGGGGCCTCTTTGCTTCCTTACAGCAAGCGGAGGAGATGGGTGAAAAGAACGCCAAGAAGATCATTGATGAGTTCAAGCCCAAGAAAAATAACAATAACAATAACAATAACTCGTCAGCCGCTTTACCTTCCTTCGATTTATCCACCTCAGACCTCAATAAGCTCGCCGTCGAATCACTGAAGACGCTTAGTGTTCCGGGCAAGGACCAAGAGGCTAATCCAGAAGCTAATGTCAAGCTAGTTTCGCAAGAGTGGAATGAAGCTTTTGATCCGAGCCCTGAGAATTTCGCCGATGTTTTCAGTGAAAGCATTTCCGTGGAAGTCAACAATTTGGCGACCGTTCCTGGCTATCGCTATGTGTTGATCAACGAAGATCTATTCGATTTGAAATCGAAAACTGTCAAAAAGTTGAAAGATAGGCGGTATCGGTTCCCTCGCGCCAAAAAGGGAGAGATAGAACAAAACGTTGCGCTTTCAAGTGATGGGCAATACATCTTGGCAGAGGTTTGGATGAACGAGGGTAGGTCCGAAAAATTTTGGATCGTTCGCCGATTCGACGGGCTATTTATGGATGTTGTTCCAGAACCTAGATTAGCCTACTTTTTGCCAGACAACCGAATCCTGATATACACCAATCAAGGTAAATGGCTGGTTCATGACTTCTTTCAAAAGCAGTCCAGAGAGATTGAATTTCCACACGTTGGATTTCTGGGCGTCAGTCCAAATTGTAAATTCGTTCTTACACAAAGAGTCACCAACAAGCAGGCAATTGACGAAGCGGCTGTTGCCGACCCACCACAAAAAGTAACTCCTATCCTTGAACTCGCTCTGTGGAAAACTAGCGATTTTAGCATACATGCCAAGGCTGCTTACGAAGGAATGCCTGTGGCAAGGTCACACAGTTTTTCCAGTGATGGCACGCAGCTTTTATTGTCTAATCCAACGAGCATATACAACGTGTCGCTAAAAGATGGCAGCCTGACATCCAGAATTAGCCTGAAAAAAAATGAAACCTTCGTGGGCTGGATTGGTACTTCGAATCGATGGATAGGAACGCAGGAACCGAACTTTAACGGAAAAAAATACATCCAAGTTCACGATAGCCTAAATGGACGACGACTAGCAACGATGTCCACTAGTGAAACGGAAGTGGAACTCAGTTCTCCAGCGTATACGTACTTATCTTCTTTCGCAGGTAATGGTTTAGGGATTGCCCCTCGTCGAAAACTCCCTCTTGAGCAGATAGAAGCATCCGCGAAAGCGAATAACGCTGGTAACGAGCCTCTACCTAAGCTCGCGAAGATGAAGCTGAAAGTAGACGACAATGAAATATACTCGGAGGTGTTTTCCAATATATCGACCAGCGTTTTGACCAATCAATTTGGCTTCGAGGTTATCGACGACTCCGATAGTCGAAAGCACTGCACTTTCACATTTGAATACAAACGCAAAGATGACTTTATCACGATCAACATGACCGCTACCACCCCTGATGGTAAAGTATTTTGGAACAAAGAAACGCGAGGAGAAACGCATACCAAAATTCGAGATGGCAAATCGGCCTTTACCCCCGCACAAATGGTCTACGGCATTACAGCTGCATTCAATGCGGTCATCAACAGTAGGGAATTTCCTGTAAATGGAGACTTTTCCACACTAGGAGTAGGTGACTCTGAGATTATTGAGTTGCCCACTGTGGAGAATGTTCCCGAGGGGGTGCTTGCTGGTTATCCAGTCGGTGAACTGGTTAACGCAAACAATAGCTGGTACGGTCCTAACCCAACGTTCCCAACAACCCGCCTTCCAATAATGGATTACAAGATCGACTCAACGTCTGGCACTGACGCCCCCATAAAGATCTTGGGAGACATGGTCACCGATAGTTCCTCCAAGCTTCTCCTGATCCACCCTGAACTCAGTCTCTCCACACTCGCGATTGAGAAAAACGCTCAACCCGAAAAATTTGGCGACTATGGCGATTTCGATTTTGCCATTTACATTCCGGGGACCAAAGAACTTGTGTTGGCTAAGGAACAGGAAATTACCTTCCACGACACGGCTGCCTCAGCTAAACCAAGAACCATCAAAGTGGAAGACGAACTTCTGGGTATTGTCGCGTCAAAGGACGGCTCCAGACTGGCCACTATCCATCCGAAAAGAACATTGATCCATGATCTTTCCAAGTTTAGATCGAAAACTCGCAAAGTTATTCCAGAGACGGTCGAACTTCGTACTTCTGCAGATCCAGCAACAGCCACTTTATCGGACAACGGCGCATGGCTCGCAGGTCTGGTGCGCGGCACCGATGACCAGGCCTTCATTTTCGATACCGCATTGAGGTCGAGCAGTGAATTCCAGGTAGCCACCACTCGCAAGAGCGTTGGCATCACCAATGATGGTGAATTCCGATGCGAACTGGAATCGGGACAAGTATATATTTGGAAGGAAAAAGAGGACTCTTCTAACAAGGTGCCGGAACCGCAAAAACTTGAAGGCGAGTCGGCTCTTCAGCAAAAATTCTCACCATCTGGGAAGCAGCTAATTCGTCTTACCAAATCGCAAATTCTCAATCAGATTAGTCTGGAGAATGGAAAGATCATCAGTTCGGTTTGGGATCCAGGCCAAAGAGCTGAAGATTATTTTGAAACCTCGATCTTGGCATGGAGCAGTGACGAGAAGTATGTCGTTTGGAATCAAGGAAATCGGCTGCTAATATGGGAAGCTGAATCAGCGAAGCCAGAATAGTCCGACATTCGATGATTCCATTTGCCATCGAGCTATTGAAAATTGTTCCAATCAGGTTCCGCTTTCAATTCGATACGTTGCTTGGTTTCGGGATGAGTAAAAGTTAGACGCCATGCGTGCAAACACATAGGCTGATCTTCGACGGAAATCGTTTGTTGCTCGCCGAGTTTTCCACCAGCAAGGTAAAGCGGATCACCTACGATCGGAAAGCCGAGATGCCAAGCATGAATTCGGATCTGATTGGTTCGCCCTTGTAGAGGTCTTACTTCGACAATCGTTGTCCCATCAGAACATCGCTTTACGACATCAAACACCGTGCTGCTCGCCAGCCCCTCTTCATCCACTTGGCGCGAACCTAGTGCCCCTGGTTCTCGAGAAATAGGCTCATCGCATTGAAAATGATCGCTGTCCGGAGTTCCTTGCAGAAGCGCCAAGTAAACTTTTTCCACGGTGCCGTTCTGGAACTGCGGTTGTAATGCCGAAGCAGCTTGAAAGGTGCGTGCCAAAACCACGAGCCCCGTAGTGTTGGCATCAAGACGATGAGTGACTCGCAATTTCTGAGGACGGTACACAGGTTCGAGCATGGAGCTCAATGTATTGCGGTTGAATCGACCACTCGGATGTGTCGGCAATGGAGCAGGTTTGTTGACGACAACAAAGTACTGGTCTTCATATACAAACTTGACGTTCGTACTTACATCTGGCTCTGCAGCTTCGTCGACTGCGTGAATAAAGCGTTCACCTTCGCGAACCAATTGATCGAGAGTGACGACTTTGCCAAATTCTGTTGTGATACGTCCATGATCAATCGCTTCACGCCATGCGGGCTCACCGTAGGGTGGATACCATTGGGTCAAAAACTCCATCATGGGCAGCCCAGCTAGCCGGCCAGGGACATGGATGAAACGGCGATTCACGTACGGCTGCGAACCAGGTAAAGGAGTAACGCCTTTTAGAAATTCAACTTCTCTTTCTCTGAGCAGGGCCTGATTGCGTTCTTCCTGTGTCAAATAACAGTGCGGGCACGACTTGCCGTATTGGTATTGCTCGCTCTGCAAATCGTCTGCCGACAAGACTGCTTGGCAAGCAAAACATTGCACGTTGCCAGTCGGTTGCAGATCGGGATCCAAAGCGACGCGTTGGTCAAAGACAAAACAACCACCGTCGTAATGGGCTGAACCGCACTCTTCAAAATACTTGAGGATGCCACCATCCAACTGGTAAACATCTTTGAAACCCACTTGTTCCAAAAACGGCGCTGCTTTTTCGCACCGAATTCCACCGGTACAAAATGAAACGATCGTCTTATCTCGGTTCGCTTCCGCAAACTCGCGCGCCTTATCGGGAAACTCCTTGAAGTGACTGATACCAAAGTCCACCGCATTGTGGAACGTACCTAGCTGCACTTCATAAACATTGCGAGTGTCCAACATGACCACTTCTTTACCGCTGCTCAACCATTCTTTGAGCTCTTTGGGAGTGACGCGTTTCGAAGTGTAATTGGCAGGCTCGATTCCGGGTTGCTCAAAGGCGATGATCTCACGCTTAAGTTTGACCAACATCCGATGAAAAGGCTGGCTATCGGAGTAACTAAACTTCACTTCGAGTTCGGCAAAACAGGGGTCGGCCCGCAATGTGGTGAGATACTCATCCATCGCTTCCGGGGCACCGGCCAAAAACATATTGATCCCCTCGGGACTCAATAAGATGGTCCCGCGGAGCTTCAATCGCCGGCAGAGTTGTTTGAGTTGCTCGCGTCGCTGTGGAAGCTGATCCAGGGTAACAAATTTATAAGCAGCAATATTCACATACGGTGCTGTGTCAACGGCACCGTTTGCCTGCAACGCTTCGGACACAAGAGGATCTCCTGGACGACTAGCCGTTTAAGCCCGACAAAACGCCGGTGCTATCTCCCAACCTATCAATACGGCATTCAATTCGCTCCAAGAGAGCTAACCAGAGATTGTTCAATGGTGTTTCTTTTGGATAGCGGATATGCCGACCTGTGGCAATCGTACCACAACCGGAACCAGCCAGCAAAATCGGAAGATCGTCATGGTTATGGCGATTTCCATCGGAGTTACCACTGCCATAAACGACCATCGAATGATCCAGCAAGGTTCCTTCACCTTCTGGAATCGAATTGAGGCGATCCAAAAGGTAAGCTAATTGCTGAACGTGGAAGGTATTGATTTGGCGTATCTTATCCTTTTTGGCTTGATCGTTGCCATGGTGCGACAAATCGTGATGGCCCTCTGGTACACCAATCGACCCGTAACCTCGATTGCTACCTTCGTTGGCCAATACGTACGTACACACGCGCGTCACGTCAGCTTGGAAGGCAAGCACCATCAAGTCAGCCATCAGCTTCAAATGTTCAGCATAATCCTTGGGAACACCCGTGGGGACAGCGTACTCGGGACGTTTCACAGGAGGCATCTTTTCAGCTCGTTCGATCCGCAACTCGATATCGCGCACACTCGAGAAGTACTCATCCAACTTGCGAACGTCATTGCTACCCAGCTTGCCACTCAACGATTTCGAATCTTCGCGCACAAAGTCGAGAATACTTCGGCGCTTGCGGTCGCGTTGCACACGCACCGCATCGGGCTCGCTGGAGAACATGCGTTCGAATACAACCTTCGGATCAACTTCCTTTGGAAGTGGTTGGGTAGCCGAACGCCAAGCCATGGTTGAAGAGTAGACGCAACTGTAACCCGAGTCGCAGTTACCAGCCATCGAACCTTGTTCACAGCCGATTTCCAACGAAGGCAAGCGAGTTCGATCGGCCAACTGCGCCGCCGCCACCTGATCCACTGAAACACCAGCGCGAATGTTTGTACCGTCTGTCTTCCGAGCTTGGCAACCAGTCAAGAAGGATGCTAAAGCGCGTGCATGGTCACCACCACCGTCGCCATTGGCTCGCGCCTTGTCCGCCGTCAAGCCCGTTAGGATATTGAACTTTGATTTGTGGGCTTCCAACGGTTTCAAAATGGGTGAGCACTCGAAGTTTGGACCATCTCCGGTGGGAGTCCAATCATCCATGTTGATGCCGTTTGGAACATACAAAAACGCCATACGATTCGGCGTCATCTTGATGTCGTTTGGTGCCGACTCATTTTCGGTCCAAGCACGTAACGGCCCCATCGCTTCCAAATAAGGAAGCGCCACTGCGATACCGAGACCTCGCAACAATGTACGTCGGGATAATGCAGGCTTTGGAATCATAATCCACCTCTATCGCTATTATACTTGATCATTCCATTTCTCGACGCATGCGAAACGGTTCGCTGGCGACAATCGCTTTAACCAGTGATGAGAAACGATAGCCGTTGGCTTCCGTTGACTCAACTATTTTGTTGACCGTAGGCCGGTCATAGAACTCTAAACCCCGTCCAATCGCAAATATCAGCATCTTTTCCGCCATACAGCGAGCGACATCCCGCGAACGAGTCTTCAGAATTTGCTTCAACTCGGCCAAGTCATTGAACTTGCTTCCATCAGGCAACACACCCGAAGTGTCGATATCAAACGCACCATCTTTGGTTCGATAGCGACCGACGGCATCAAAATTCTCCATCGCAAAACCAATAGGATCCATTTTGTCGTGACAATTGGCACAACTTGGATTGGCACGATGCATCTCCAAACGTTGCCGCAACGAGCCCGAAGCAATCGCTTGGGCATCCGCAGGGAGCTCGGGAGCATCCGGTGGAGGCGGTGGTGGTGGAGCCCCTAACACTTGCTCCAACACCCAACGACCACGTTTCACTGGCGACGTTCGAGTCGGGTTACTGGTTACCGTCAAGATACTAGCGTGCGTTAACAAGCCGCCACGCGACGACCCTGCAGGCAACTGTACCAAACGAAATTCTCTTCCACGAATCGGCTCACCTTTCTTATCGCTGGTCAACCGATCTTCGTTTCCTTGATCATCACGAATACCATAAAAGCGAGCCAAACGTTCATTCAAAAAGGTATAGTTCGCATCGACGACTTCGAGAATGTTGCGATCCTCTTTGAGAATATGCAGAAATAGCAAGCGAGTTTCTTCCTTCATCGAGCGACGCAAGTCGTCGTTGAATTCGGGAAACATATCACGATCCGGTTGAATCTGATCTAAACGCTGCAGCTGCAGCCATTGCAACGCAAATTGATCGACCAAACTTGTGGCCCGCTCATCCTTCAGCATTCGCTCGATCTCCTCGTCGAGCTTCGCTTCTAATTCACCTTTCTCTGCCAACTCAAAAAGTCGGTCATCCGGCATCGTGCTCCACAAGAAATACGAGAGCCGATTGGCCAAAGCGAACGAATCAATCGAGCGAGTTTCGGTGCTTTGCGGTTGATCGTCTAGTTCAACTCGGAATAAAAACTTCGGTGAACTAAGCGCGGCCTGCAACGCAAATTGCATCGAGCCTTCCCAAGAAGCTCCTGCTTGCTCTTCTGCAAGTGCTAATGTAGCCAACGCTTCGATCTCTGGTTCCGTCGGTGGACGACGATAGATTTTTTTGAGCCAACGCGCCACGATATGTCGATTGCGTTCGATCCCTTGCAGTTCGGTTGGATGTGCCAACCATTGCTTGTGAGTCGCAGGCCGAGAATCCATTGGGCCCTTCAGCGATAAGTATTCCACCAACAACTCAGCCGGTTTTGGTTCGGCAACTGCGGGCTCAGTGGATGGATCTGTAGTTGATGGCGACGCCGTGCTTGAGGCGTCACCTGCGCCTTCGGTACCTGGTACAGCGTCAGCAGGCTTGGCCTCACCACTTGTCTCAGCCGCCGCAACAGCCGAATCCTGTGGTGTCGCAGATGGCTTTACCAAACCGACCAAAATTCGTTCCCGACCGACAAGTGCCGGCAATTTTACTTCGATTACCTCTGATTTTTCGGGGGTTCGTCCGGTAACAACAGCTCGGTGCAAAATCTTGGCTGGCTTGCGTAATTCGCCCGCCACGATCGATAGAGCTTCGTCGCTATCTGGATTCGGAATCTTGTCACCTTGCAGCAAGATGACCATCTCGACCTTCTGACCTTCAGGTGCCCGTGCAAAAACACGTGCCCGAAATTCATATTCCCCTTCATCTTCAAACTTGTATCCCGTAAAGATCGGGCCAGTCTGCAAACCATTTTCACCGTCGCTCTTTAGCACGCGAAACGAACCATCCAGCGGAATCTCTTTGGCTGCAGGCTCCGTAAAACGAGCTTGCAAATGATTGCGATTAATCGGCGGTGGCTTTTCGACAATGACGCGCGTCGCAATACTCTCGGACGCTTTCAGATAACGCTCCATCAACAACGGCGAAATCGTCAATACATCACCGATGTTATCGAAACCATGACCGATGTCGTCGCTGGGAAACTCTTCGGTCGGATCAAAATCAAGACCGAATAAATCGCGCACCGTGTTGCGATACTCAACACGATTCAGCCGGCGCATCGTGACCCGACCTGGATCAGGTTTCGCGGTTCGATCGATGAACTGATAATACTGAGTGAGGGCATTGCAAACCGCCACCACTTCTTCGTTGGCGGGCCGTTTGGGAGCATCCTCTGGTGGCATCGTCCCAGCAGTAATCACCTCGGCAACGCGTTCCCACATCATGCGATCTTTCAGCAACGATGTACCATCTTCAAACTTGGATAAATCGATACCCGCTTCCGACTCCCCATTCAAATGGCACGTCGCACAATGCGTTTCAAGAAACGGCTTTAAAGTGGCCGCATAATTGGGAGCTGTTTCAGTGACCGTTGCGGCTGGGGCTTGCCCAAACAATGGATCCGCGGCATTGAAGACTTGAGAAACGACAATCAGTAACCCTAACCCGATCGGCAACATTCGAAATGACTCGATGGGCCGTTGGCGTTTTAGGATTCGCAGCTTGTCGGTACATACCAACGGAGCTGGCATGGGCAAACACTCCATGTAAGGGGCGGGGGGCGATGGATCGCCCAAAACTTTTCTTAGGCGGGGACTTCAGGCGGGAGGATAGGTGGGACCTGCGTTTTCTCTATTGTCGTATTTCCGAGGGGCATTGTCCAGTCACTGACGATCATTCAGCACACGAGCTCAGGTTGCTATTGGCTCTTACATTCTCCATCGGAACCCAGATTCACCGAACTATAACTGAAGCCCAAAAACCACCATCCCAAGCGACCCTCGAAAGAGTAAACTGGCGATAATCGGACGGAAAACCAGCTATTGTACGACCACTACTGCCTGACATTGAGCGTAAATGGCATCCCAAAGTGCCAACCGAGCCCGCAAGGCTTCCACGGCAGCTAATTCCGCTTCAGCCCAATGAGCGAGTGACGTACCGCACAAACGTTCCACCAATTGCTCGGCTAGAGGACCATGATTGTCCCCATCCAATTCGATATGACGTTGCAAATAATATTGGAAGATTTTTAGACGATTGGGATTCGCCAAGGCCATCCGTTGGACAATGCGGGTGAAGACGTCAGGCAAAAGTCCTTCGCGACCGAATGTAAAAGCGGCCGCGATGCGGCACAAATCTCCGCGCTGAATTTCGGCAAAGGTATGCTGAAGAAACTGACGCGGCCCGGCTTCCAAGTGAACAATCGCCGCAGCCACCGATGCTCCCGATTGCAGCTCTTGCAATAGTTGATCGATCGTCGCGGTCGAGGCGCCGAATTCTTGCATCGCACTTCGATAAAGTTCGAAATGGCTAACAACTTCGCCATTAGGCCCGATGTCCGTTTCCTCACCCAAAACAATTTCGTTGATCATGCGGGCCGTACGGAGATCTTGGGGAGGAAGCCACGGAACCTGAACACAGCAAAGTTCGTTCTGTAACTTTTTGAGTAAAGACATGAAGTCCCAGACCGCAAAAACATGGAATTCCATGAAAATTTGCAGGGCGTTTTCGTTCTCCAGAACTTCATACAAAGGATGTTCGAGAAGTGCTTTGCGAAGCGGAGCGATCGATTGATGTATGGTCTTCAGGGTCATGGAATTCTGGGGAGCGTTATTGAATCGAAAATGCGAAGAAAGTGCGCACAACGGCCCGACATGGGCTGCGTAGATATTTTGCTAGGGTGGCAACCGTTGAAGCAGAAAATCTTTCACTTCTTTGGTCGAAAAGCCTGCCATACAGGGGACTCAGTCTGGGGAAATGGCCACCCGATCAATTCCAAGCAATAAGGGACCGCCGGCATTACGCCGTCGAGGCATTGTCGAATAGCTTTGGGTTGGCCCGGCAAATTAATAATCAAAGACATTCCGCGTATCCCAGCGGTCTGCCGCGAAAGGATAGCGGTTGGAACATACTGCAAACTCACTTGTCGCATTTGCTCGCCAAAGCCTGGCAGCAACTTATGACAAACGGCCAAGGTCGCTTCGGGAGTGACATCTCTGGGAGCAGGGCCCGTTCCACCGGTAGTGACGATCAGTCCGCATTCCTCGATATCGGCGAGATCGCACAGTGCCGCCTCAATCTCTCGTTGTTCGTCGGCGACCAACCGCTTTTCGAACTGAATGGGTGAGCGAAAAACCTCGCTGAAATACTCGATTAGGGCGGGCCCACTGCGATCTTCGTAAATCCCTGAGCTCGCGCGGTCAGAGATCGTGACCACACCGATTTTGAGCAGGTTATGATTTTGGCCAGGTTGTTGAGTCATAGTTCTTAACGCCGGATTCTAACGCTCGAGATTGCAAGAGGTTGCGAATAGGGATCGGTGCCCAAAAAACACGTGACAAAGATCTGCTATAATGTCCGCGATTCTAATGCCGAATCCCTGTTCGCATAATGGGAGGTCGGTACACGCATATTCGTTCTTTGAGGCCCGCCCGATGTTTCGCATTCCAAGTGGCTTGCAACAGATTATTCCGCCCGCTGCCGCCAAAAAGGTGATGGAGCTTTTGCACCAACCCGCTTTAACGCAAGCGGTGAAAGATGCCGCACAAAAGATTGGCTGGCCCGACATTCAAGCTCCCGGGCAAATCCAAGAGATTTGGCAACAGGCTAAACAATGGATGGAATCGACTTTGCATACGGGCGCTCACCCCATTGCGTTTAGCTCGGCTGTGATCAATGGAACAGGCAAGATCTTTCATTCGACTTTAGGTGGCGTCCCCTTGCCGCTAGGAATTGCCGACCAAGCCGCCCGCATGTTGAGCTACATGACGGCCCAATCGATCGAAGAACACTTGCGTGAAACACTTTGCAAACAATCGGGCGCCGAAGATGCTCTGGTTGTCTGTAGTCTTGAACATGCGGTTGGACTCCTGAATCATTTACCCCAAGCAGCCGACGGTTGGTTGGTACCGCGCAGCGACTATGTCAGCTGGAGCGCCGATGCGCATTTTGGGAATTGCCTCGATACCTCAACTCACACCTCGATCGCATTTGGTTCGATCACGCAATGTACGGAACAGGATTTATTGCATAGCCTCAAGGGCAATAGACATGGAGTAGTGCGACTCAGCCCGCTCCTGGTTGGTGGATCTGCAGCTCCAAGCTCCCAGGCTGCAGGTGATTTGCGATCAGTCAAAACACCAAACCCGTTGATCCATGCCGACCTTCTGCTTGATGGCACTTGGGTCGACTTGCAATCCAGCAGCTTCCCCTCGGTCCTCATTTCAAAACGCCTTAACAGTGGCTCGTCGCTGGTCATTGTGCCTGGTGACCGACTGATCGGCGGACCTGCTTGCGGCATCATTTTGGGAAACAAAACCTGCCTCGCTCCACTGCGAGAGGCGGCCAAAAAACAACGCCTTATCGCACATCCTTTGATCGCATGCATGTTGCAATTGATTGCGACCAAACAAACAGACAAGTTATCCTGGCAACAACAACCAGTCGGAGCGATGTTAAGCAATACGGTCGCCAATTTGAAAGATCGTGCCAAACGGTTAGAGTTTCAAATCCAAGGGAGCGATCCTGTGTCTGGCTGTCAGATCGTGGAGCAAGATGAGGCGATCGGAGACTATGTGTGGGAAAAACAGAAACTCCCTGGTGTGGCTCTCCGCATTGAAATGAAAAAACTAGATCAATGGTTGGAAACGATTCAACGAGAGAAGGGTGTTACGGTCTTAGGCGATCGAGTGGGCCAAACACTCACATTGCATTTGCGTTCGATAGACCCAGCCGACGATCGACTCTTAGCAGATTTATTCCCGCTGACGCCTGCAAACCCAACCACGGCGGAAACAAAGCCCTGAAATGAATGACCAGGGGCCAAGCCCATTCCCCGCGATAGGGAACAAACCGCAAGAAGACACGCAATCAAGGGCACAAAACCACACTATACAGAGTGAATTTTGAGAGAATCGGTATCAATTGCGGAAAAACCATTAACAGACCATAATAGCTCGCTTTTACAAGCTTCGGCCGCATTTCCAACCGGGCCCAGTTTGGGGCCCATGGAGCGGTGACAGACAACCCCACGGTTCAATATGCAAGAGAAACTTCTCTACCAAGGCATCACATTTGATGACGTTCTTCTTGAGCCACGTTACAGCGAGGTTATGCCTGCTGAAGTGGACGTCAGCTCGCGACTGACCCGCAACATTGAACTGAAGATTCCGTTCCTCTCCGCTCCGATGGATACCGTGACGGAAAGCGAAATGGCCATCGCCTTGGCCAAAGTAGGGGGCTTGGGGATCATCCATAAGAATATGTCTGTGGAAGCCCAGACCGAAGAAGTGACCAAAGTCAAACGAAGTGCGAATGGCATCATCGTAGACCCAGTCACTTTGACCCCACAAGACACCGTCTCTCGCGCTCGCGATGTGATGACCCAGCAGAATGTCTCTGGCATTCCTATTGTGGATAACGCTGGCAAGCTAGTGGGAATATTAACAAAGCGGGATCTGCGGTTCTTAGAGAAGGGCGAACAACCCATTTCTGAGGTTATGACCCGTGATAATCTAGTGACAGCAAAAGGGACTGTAACGCTTGAGCAAGCTGAGAAGATTTTAACGGCTAAAAAGGTGGAGAAACTTTTACTGGTTGACGATTCATACAGACTGACAGGGATGATCACCATTCGTGACATCGACATGATGAAGCGCTACCCCAATGCTTGCAAAGATGAGCAGGGGAGGTTGCGAGTCGGTGCTGCGATTGGCGTGTTCGATCTCGACCGAGCTGGTGAATTGATCGGCAAGGGTGTGGATGTTTTGGTGGTCGACAGCGCCCACGGACATTCGCTTAACGTGATCGAAACAGTGAAGGCCCTGAAAAAGCGTTGGTCCATCGATGTGATCGCTGGGAACATCGCTACACAAGAAGGTTGTCGCGACCTCATTGCGGCGGGCGTGGATGCTGTTAAAGTCGGTATCGGTCCTGGTTCAATTTGTACGACGCGAGTGATCTCAGGTGTGGGTGTTCCGCAAATCACGGCGGTGTATCGCGCGGCTCAAGCAGCTGAAGGAACGGGTGTGCCCATCATCGCTGACGGAGGAATTCGTTACAGCGGTGACATCACCAAAGCCATCGCTGCGGGAGCGCACAGTTGCATGATCGGTGGATTGTTTGCGGGCCTGGCCGAAAGTCCTGGTCGAACCATTCTGTATCAAGGTCGAACCTTTAAGGCGTACCGAGGAATGGGCTCGATTGGAGCGATGGCGAAAGGGTCTAGCGAACGCTACCGCCAAGCTAGCCAAGACAACTTGTCCAAATTGGTACCCGAAGGTGTCGAAGGGCGTGTTCCTTTTAAGGGCCCGCTCGCCGATTTCGTCTATCAATTGGTCGGTGGTTTACGAGCTGGCATGGGTTATTGTGGTGCCCGGAACATTGAACAACTGCGTAAGGAAGCGCGGTTTATCCAGGTATCCGTTGCGAGCGTCAAAGAGAACCACCCCCATGACATCGCCATTACGCAAGAAGCTCCGAACTACAGTCCGGAATAGCACTCGATATTGGCTTCTTTCGCTCCTTGTAGGTGCAAGTGTTAGCGCGACTTCACCCGTCGCGCTCTTGGCCCAAGAGCACGTTCCCGTCAATCCATTTCGCTCGCAACCGCGGTCAGCGGCACCAGCGAATATCTACGCCAGCGGCTCGCGGTCCACTGAGACTCCAAACAACGCGACGACTCAAAACAACGCGACCGCTGAATACTCAAACGCATCGAATCAATTGCGAGCCGATGCCGGTCAAAATTTTGGCTCGAGTTCCTCACAAAGCCGGCCTGCGCAATTTCAACCGCGTGGCGCCCAACCGCTTCCCTCGGAGCCTGTTGGCTTAGGGAGTGGCGAAGTAGTTTTGCGTTGGCGCTCCAGCGACAAAGTTACGCCAATCACTTCGAAGCCCTCGACTACGGCGGCTGCTCGAAAATCGAATGCAGCTTCGAATGTGACATCCAGTGCGGCATCAGCTCCAGCGCCTCGTCCAGCGACTAATGGCCCATCAACCAACCGTTTGCGTCAGAACAAAGTGGTTGCTGCCAGCTATCAAGATCCAGGAGCCGCCGCGCCACCGATTGCAACTCCAGGCAATCCCATCAATCCATTGCAAGATCCATTTGGTGATCGCGGTCGTGCCGCTCCCGTACTACCGAACCTTCCACCGGCTGGGGCTCCTCAATTGCAGCCACCGGTTGATAACAGCAGCGAGGCACCTGAGCCTGCTCCACTTCCCGTGTTCCCTCCAAGTAATGTCCCCAACAATGCTGTTGAGAATACGGAACCAGTGGTCGAGCCTAATCGCTTCCCAGGATCGCAACCTCCATCGCCGATGCCATCAGACATCGAAAATGCTCCCATGCCGATTCAGCCACCGGAGACCAACACGGTCCCAGAAGCTACCAATCCGAACATGGAAATCGAAGCTCCAGAGATTTCGGCTAGCGATCGCGATGATCCGTTAGCGATACCCCCTGGAAACGCACCGAAGGGCTACTCTTGCGATGAAATTCGTGCTCGCCTTAAGGGTGATACGATCGACCGAATTGAATTGGACGTTAGTCCTCGATTCGGACGCGGCTCTCGTTCGACCGAAGCCACCACTCAGTTGCAAGAAGAGTTTGCAACCAATGCTCCTGTGCGAAGCTGGTACGATCGATCGGGTCGCGAAATCGCTCGCGGTCGGTTGCAAGATTGGCGCCGCAACCGCGCCATTTTGGATGTTGATGGTGAAGAGGTTTCCATTCTCGTAACCGATTTGAGCGATGCAGATGCTGCATACATCGCGGATGCTTGGGGCGTGCCTCATCTGTGCGGCTTGAGCGACGACGATTGGCGACAACGTCAATTCTCGCCAATCAAGATGACCTGGAAATCCTCGGAGCTCATGCACAAACCACTTTACTTCGAAGATGTTGCCCTGGAACGTTATGGTCATTCCGCAGGTCCCGTCGTGCAACCAGTATTGTCGACTGGTCACTTCTTTGCCAACATCGCGGTGCTGCCTTACAAAATGGGAATTCATCCGATGTCCGAATGCCAATACGCACTCGGATACTATCGACCAGGCAATTGTGCACCTTGGCAAATACCTGCGATCCCACTCAGTGGCCGCGGAGCTCTTATGCAAGCGGGTGTCATGACAGGGATGGCAGGTCTGCTCCCATAAAACAGCAGACACTTAAACTGCACATTACTAGAAGACATGAACGACGTTCAAGTTTCAAACTTGGACGTCGTTTTTTATTTTTCGTTCTTTATTTGTCGCACTTGCTTGTCGCATTTTTGGTGGCGCGTCCATGACTGGCGCTGTTCCGACGCTTGTGCGGCCTC
>JAFLCP010000124.1 GCA_017303505.1 Planctomycetota bacterium
ATTGGGCCTTTGAGCCGATACTGAACGTTCGCTACGAAGTCATCTTGATGAACTGTATTGCTGGGCCGACCTGGAATTCCGGTAAAGAGCGAGCGCATCATCATCGCGCCAGTGCTCCCTTCCAATCCACCTGGTGGTGTTTCTACGCGTCGAACTTCATCGGGATGGCCACGTTTGATACCTTCGTACCAACGTCCGTTAGTGGTCACGCCGGTGGGTTGAGCCTGATTCTCGTTGATATCCTCAGTGCTCTTGGGATTCTTGGGAACATAACTCCACTTCGGATCTTCAAAATCATCCGCAACTTGTGGGAGCTCAATACCTGTTCCTGGAACCACAGGTTGTTGTGGTGCAGCTAACAAGGATGAAACGAATCCACACGACAAAATCACAGCCAATGCGCTATGGCACAAGCGAAAAGACATGAGGCACCCCCTGCCAAAAAGCCCTTTCCCAAAGGTGGCCAGCAATAGCCACACTCGGTAACTCTGTCACTATCGTCACAATCGTTACAACTTCTTGCGTGAAGTTTGGGAGAGTTAGGGCCGTAAGACGGACTGGGCCTCACAGCGGGCTGCGATCAAATCGCTGCTTGACTTTCCCATCGCTAAGACAGAGAAGATAGGCATTCCAGGGGCAAATGATTGTTGGCTGTTGGGAATGTCAGCGATAAGGTCCCAGCCACACACAGCGCGATATCGAGCATTAAGCGTAGCAACTCGTTCCAAATGCGTTTGTGTCCACAAAAAGTCAGCGTCTGCGTAGATCACATCTTTCCAGCAGACTAGTCCTGCGGCTGGCTGGCACACTGATGTGGGTTCGACATCGATATCCCACGCCTTTAAATGCATGGCAGTGAGCGACATCCCGCAGGTTCGTTCATAAATCTCCATAGTGGCAGACCAACGCGGGTTTACTTCAAGCACCCAGCACTGCCCCGCATCGTCCACTATGAAATCGACTTGAAACCAGCCTCGAATTCCAAATGCGCGAAAGGACTCTTCGGCAAAACGAAGGAGTTGCTCTTGGATGGAAGTCGCAATTCGACATGGGCCCACTGCGCCGGAAAACAAAAAGGGAAAGTCCTCGCGCGGTTCGTCTGTGGTGACCACCTGCTCGATCGTGTAGCGATTTTTTTCGACCTGTATCTCGAGGTGTTGCAGGCGTTCGGAGGCGGGGAGCAAACGGCAAGCTCCAACCCACTCGGCATGACCATTAGCAGAAATTATGATAGTGGCGCCGTAAGGGGCTCCTGGAATGAACTGTTGCAAGAAATCGGTTTGGTTTTCGGCGAAAAAGTAGGCAAATTCGGCCTCGGATTGAATCTTAGAGACACCGAGACCTCCCCCTTTGTTGGAGGTTTTCCAAAGCCACTCAGAATTCTTGTCCAAATCTGCCACCAATGTCGCGAAACTTTGACGATTGGGATGTGTTTTATGGGAGTACGTCAGGGGGGCGTTGAGCCCTGTTTGGCGGGCAATCTCAAAGAGGATTTGTGGATCGCGAAGGGAAAGCAAAGAATCGCCCGTAATGCCGCACCAGTGATGGTTTGCCGCAAGCTGGTAGATGAGTGAAGCGTGATTCTCGGTGCCACCCCCAGGAAGAAAAAGGAGTTGTTCGCTACCTGCTGAATCGTGAGTCGCTGACTCGCAATCCTTGGGCTCGATGCCCCTGGAGTCGACATCATCGAACAAAGAAACCACTACATCGGACAATTCGATTTGGCTCACTTTGTCGACCGCAGCGACACAATCACGATCAGCGAATTGATCCAGGGCCCAAACAAACATCGGTTGTGTAGGAGATCTTAGGCGACGGCATGACTGCGCTAAGGCTCGTACACTGGAGCCCAGCAAAACAATTTTGGAGAACTCAGATAAAGATCGAGGCATGACGGCAATAGAGCTCTAAGCGGAGCAGACGGTTAAAGAGGCATGCGTAGTGGAAAAAGGGAAGACCGCCACACGGATTGCCAAATACGATAGACTAATTTGGAACGGATCCCAACATACTAACAGACCAGGATACGGAATGTCAGCGACCAACGGCTCAGAGGTGGTAACCTCTGGAGCGCCCTTGAGCGAAGTGATTCACGAACTGTCGAATCATAGGGAAATGCTGCGCGCACTCCAAATCCTGAACGATGCTAAAGTGGTTTCGCTAGAAGGTATTTGGCCTGGAACCGTCGCGGCTGTTACCGCCTCTTTGGCTAATGCATCCGATAAATCGCCGTGGTTGATCGTGATCGGGCATGTCAATGAAGCGGAAACCATTTTTGAAGAGTTAGGGCAACTTTCGGACCGGCCCTTGCTTTATTTTCCGCCGGTCAGCGAAGAGACCGAATTTGAATCGCTGTTACAGCGTGAGACAACTCAACGTAACCAAGTGCTGAGTGCACTTCATCGGTATCGTCAGGGTGTACTGGCTCATAATCACAAGACGGCTGAGGATCGGCCACCGATCATTGTTACCACCTTAGTCGCTCTCATCGGTAGAGTCCCGAGCCCTGATGAAATGTTGGCGCAGGGGATGGTGCTGGCAGTTGGAAAGCAATTGCCGCAAAACGAATTGCGACAATGGTTAACTAGTGCCGGTTATCATTCCACAACTTCTGTGCAGCTGCCGGGTGAATTCGCTTCCCGCGGTGGCATTGTCGATATTTATGCAGGCGACATGCCCGATCCCATTCGAATCGAATGGTTTGATGATGAGGTAGAATCGATTCGCCGTTTCGATTTGGGAACACAGCGCAGCTTAGAAGCGTTGCAGTCGGTGACCTTGTTGGCGGCGAAACCAACTGTTAAATCGAACAGCACGTTGCTCGACTATTTGCCCCCCGATTTTATTTCGTTCCTGTACGAGCCAACAGTTATTCTGCACACGACAGACGCCTTCTTGCATCGGATTCCCTTTCCAGAGAGGTTTCATCCACCCGCTGGTGTTCTCGCGCGGTTGCAATCGAGCGACTATATTTTTGGATATCAGATTGCTGCGGATGGATATCTGGGCGAGTTATTGCGAGTGCCCATCGGAGATGTGCAGCGATATACGGCCGAATTGGAAACGCTTGCCAAAGACATCGATAAGGCCGCTGCGAAAAGAGCGACCTTGTTGGTTGCCGTCAACGAAGGTGAAGCGAAACGCTTGCGGGAGTTGTTGGTCGAGAGCCAAACATTTGCGGCGGGGCAAGTTAAAATTGTTATTGCCCAGCTTTCCGCCGGCTTTGAAATATTGCCCGAAGGGAAGTTGGTTCTCAGCGCGACACAACTTTTTCGCCGCGCTATGTTGCGTCGCCCGAGCAAACGGATTCAATCCAAAGCGATCGATAGTTTTCTAGATCTGCGCGAAGGAGATCTGGTCGTTCATCTCTCGCACGGCATCGGTGTCTATCGCGGCATGACCATGCTCGATCGCCATGGACTGCAGCAAGAGCACCTTGAAATCGAATTCGATGAAAAGGCAAAGCTCTATGTGCCAGCGTCTAAGATCGATTTGGTGCAACGATACATCGGCGGAACAAAGTCCAAGCCCAAATTGGCTCGCATTGGAAGTCAATCGTGGCAGCGGCAGAAGAAGGCGGCCCAACGCGCTGTCCAGGATATGGCGGCGGAATACCTTGATTTGCAGGCTCGTCGTAAATCTCAACCGGGTGTAGCCTTTGAAGCCGATAGTGTTTGGCAAGCTCAGTTCGATGGTTCGTTCCCGTATCAAGAAACGACCGATCAGATCGCCGCCATCTCGGCAACCAAAGGGGATATGCAGGCGGCCCGTCCAATGGATCGTTTGATTTGCGGTGACGTGGGGTTCGGAAAGACAGAAGTTGCTATGCGAGCTGCCTTCAAAGCGGTCGATAGCGGTTATCAAGTTGCCGTTTTAGTTCCCACGACTGTGCTGGCTGAACAGCACTTCAAAACATTTCAAGAACGTTTCGCCGAGTTTCCTTTTACGATTGCCAAACTTAGCCGCTTTGCTACAGGAGCGGAACAGAAACAAACATTGGCCGATCTCCAATCAGGCCGCGTGGATATTGTCGTAGGCACGCATCGGCTCGCTTCCAAAGATGTTGAGTTTTACAACCTAGGACTTATCATCATCGACGAAGAGCAACGCTTTGGCGTCGAACTCAAAGAGCGGCTCAAGACGATTCGTACCAACGTGGATGTGTTAGCCCTCTCGGCTACGCCTATACCTCGAACGCTTCACATGTCTTTGATCGGCGTACGCGACATCTCAAACCTGGAGACACCTCCCGAGGATCGCTTGAGTGTCGAAACTCGCGTTGTTCGATTTGATGACAATCTCATTCGCAATGCGATTATGCGTGAACTGAATCGTGATGGCCAAGTCTATTTTGTTCACAATCGCATACAAGATATCGAGGTATTAGCGGCGCGTTTGCAACGCATTGCTCCGGAAGCCAAATTGGTCATAGGCCATGGACAAATGCCTGAGCATCAACTCGAAAAAGTGATGATCGACTTTATCGAGCATCGCTACGACATTCTGTTGGCAACCACCATCATCGAAAGCGGACTCGATATTCCAAACGCCAATACGATCTTCATCGATGAAGCAGATCGTTATGGACTAGCCGAATTGCATCAGTTGCGCGGTCGTGTCGGGCGGTACAAACATCAAGCATATTGTTACATGCTGGTCGATCGGTTTAAGCATTTGAGTCCCGATGCATCGCGTCGACTGCATGCCATCGAAGAGTACAGCCATATCGGTGCTGGCTTTGGCATTGCCATGCGCGACTTGGAAATTCGTGGGGCTGGAAATTTACTTGGAACCGAACAAAGCGGACATATTGCTGCCATAGGTTACGAGCTGTATTGTCAACTGCTTGAAAACGCGGTGCGGAATCTTACGCACCAAGCACCGAGAATTACAACGGAAGTTGATATTGATCTGCCCGTGGAAGCATTTATCCCTTCGGATTATGTTCCCGAAATGCGTCATAAGATTGACCTGTATCGTCGCCTAACGCGGTTGGATGATATTCGCCAATTAGACGACCTCCGCATGGAGTTGCTGGATCGATTCGGTGACATCCCGGCTGAAACATTACGGCTTTTTCAATTGGCCGAACTGCGGGTCGATGCGGCGATCTGGATGGTCAAGAGCATAACTACCGAAGATGAATATTTGGTTCTAACTTATACGGACAAAGGGCGCATCGAACAGCTTGCTAGACGCCGTAAAGATTCGCTGCGGGTCATCGATCATCAAAAGGCGTATTTTCTCACCGGGCACAAACGCAACGAAAAAGTGGATTGGCTCGCCATCGCCCGCAAGATTTTTGAGTAATCTCACTCAGTCTCTCTCCCGCAAGTTGTGTGGGACTCGATCGTCAGTCATGTTCATTCCATCGTCTCACACTCATTAGCACCAACTTAGAGTTGTTCCAGCGACGTGTCTTGGGTTTGCTAGCATCTTGTCGCGGCAAAGGTAAGGGGATTCTGGAATCGAAGAAGAGTTAAGGGAAGCTCGTTTTTCATGTGGATGAAATTGCTCGCAAATAGGCGCAAATGCTATTGCGATCCAACCTGCAAATCCTCTAAACTCCGAGCTCTCCTATTGTTTGCTAGATGGGACTAGTTGTTGAGCTAAGTTGTGCATCTAGGTGGGTGGTACATAAAACCACAAGCGGTGGGATGGTGGCTGAATTCGGTTCGCAATGCATGGATGCGATCATGAACTGGATGGATAAAAATTTCAAAAGCGACGGCAACTTGAACCAGGCTATTATGCCCTGTCTGTTGTGTGTTTTGCTGTTAGGGTTACGATCGCAATCGGTTGTTGCCCAACCACCAACGGGCTTCAATAATGCTCCCGTATCGCAAGTTGGGTTTACTACACCTGACTCATCATCAGCGGCTAGTGGGGTGAATTTTGAAGCGGGTGAATTGATTGCCGTTGTTGGGCCCGATCACATTCTTGCGGGTGAAATGTTCCCGATCGTTGACAGTATTTTGTTGGAGTACCAGGACAAGGTACCTAAGGCCCAGTTAGAAAAAATGCGGCGCGAGTACATTCGTCCTGCGTTGAAAGCCTATATTCCCACTAAGGTCATGTATTTGGAGTTTTTCAAGCACATGGGTGGGAAGAATATGACCATTGTGCAGCAGGACGATGCAAAGCGAAACGCGATGGCCAAGGGGCGCAAAATCTTCTATGAGCAACGAATTCCGCAAATGCTCGAATCCAATAAGGTCGACGACTTGTTGGGGCTGGAAGCCAAGCTAAAAGAAAAAGGTTTTTCTATTGCAGTGATGGAAAAGCAGTTCATTGAAAACGTGATGGCCCAGCAAGTTATTGCTATGCAAGTGCCAGAACAGCCGAAGATTCTCTTGGCCGAGTTGCAGTCAGAGTACGAAGGTGCACCGGAAGATTGGGAACGACCGGCTCGAGCCAAGTGGCGGCAATTGACGGTCTTGTTTAGTAAGCACGCTAACCGGGCTGAAGCTGAGCAGAAGATTGTCGATATGGGAAACTCAATCTTTTTGGGTGGTGCATCGTTTGAGTCTGTAGCTAAACAGAGTTCTGAAGGGTTTACTGCGGACAAAGGTGGCGTTCATGATTGGACCATTAAGGGAAGTCTCAAATCGGAGAAGTTGGATCAGGCCATTTTCTCGATTGGGCTTCGCGGTTTGAGTAGCATTATCGAAGATGAGGCAGGTTTTCATATCATCGAAGTATTGGAGCGTGAAGAAGCTCATAAGGTGTCGTTCGAAAACGCTCAGAAGGATTTAAAAGAGCGGTTGCAAAAAGAGAAACGTGAGAAGTTGGTCAAGGAAATACAGGATAAGGCTATGGAAGAAATGCCTATTTGGACCAAGTGGCCCGAGGATATTCCAAATTCTAAGCCGTTATCCGAGATCACAAGAGAATAGAGTTGCTGCTCGGTTGGGATTTCGATCTGGACGATGCGGTGACAAATTGGTACGACTGGTGTAGAGGGATGAGTTTCTGTGCAGGTTTATGCTGACCTGTATAGGAATGGAAATAAGTTTTTGATCACGAGGATGTGATAACAATGCGTAAGCTGTTTGGTTTGGTCATGTTGTTGGGTACCTTCTGGGCTGTAGGGTGCGGTGGCAATAGTGCACCACAATCTGGCACCAAATCGGCTGCTACCGAGTCGAGCGCTGCGGTAGGTGAGCCTAAGGTCGTTGAGCCATCACAAGCTGGTGCTGCACCAGCTGTGGCAGGAAACGTTATGCCGCCAAACGAAGTGGTGGCGTTGTTTTTTGACAGTATGCGTCGTGGTGATGAAGTGCAAACCGCTGGTTTGTTGACCACCAAAGCTCGCGAAGAATTGGCAAAATATGAATTGGTCGTTCAGCCACCAGGATCGCCAGCAGCGACCTATCAAGTTGGTCGAGTGAGCTTCTTGGATGAAGAAAAAGATTCGGCTTATGTTGAGAGTATCTTAAACGAGCCAACCGGTAACGGCGCTGAAACCAAGCCGTGGGAAATCGTGTGGGCGATGCGATTAGAAGCGGATGGATGGAAAATCGCAGGCTTTGCGTTCGAGATCAGCGAAGATCAAGCACCTATGGTTGTGGATTTTGAGAATGGTGCTGACATGAAAGCCAAGCTGGAAGGCGTTCAGCAACCAGCTACTCAACCAGGCACACAACCTCCAACTCAAACCGCAGAAGGTCCGGGCGCTGCTGCTCCTGGAACCGAGATTCGCCGCTAAGCGAGTTGGTGTTTAAGTAACGATTTTGGATGATGGGGCGAGTTTACTCTCGCCCCATTTTCGTTGGCTACAGCCTTACTAGTCCTCTGAATCCGCGATCTGCGTAGTAGGATTGAGCACCATTGTGGTACACAAAGACGTGTCCAAAGCGGCGATCGCAAAACAAGGCTCCGCCAAGCTCGCGAATGTCAGCCGGTGTTTGTACCCAGCTTGAAGACTTCAGGTCGAATTCACCAACTTCTTGCAGTAAGCGATACTCTTGCTCGCTCAGTAGTTCACAGCCGATGGTGGCGACCAAATCGAGGGCTGAATTTTTGGGTTTGTGTTCTTTGCGAGCGTTTAGAGCAGTGCGATCATAACACAAGCTCCGTCTTTCTTTTGGGCTTTCGGCGGAGCAGTCCACGAAGATGAAATGGTCTGTTTTGCGATCATAGCGAATGACGTCGGGTTCGCCGCCGGTCGCTTCCATCTCAGTCAGGATTTTCGTGACTTGTGGATTGGAGTTGAGTCGAGCTTCAATCTCCTTCCACTTCAATTTAGGATGGCGAGCGACATTCTCTTCGAAGCGAATTGCCAGAATAGAGGCGATGTTATTGAGCGTGGATGGCGTGATTTGAGAGGCTGATTTGCGAGGCATAGGTAGTGTTATTTTTGTTATCTAAGAATGAGACCCATCAGAAAACAGTACCAGCCGATTCCCATAGTGACGAGCACTATGCCGATCAGCATGCGCGCTAAGCGATCTGGTCGAGTCTGACGGATGGATGAACGAAGAAATAAGACGCCTCCGAAAATTAGTGCGAAAGTCGCCAACGTATAGAGACTGTGCGGTAGTTGAAGTAGGAGTCTCAGTATCTCAGCCATATCATTCTACTTGAACGAAGCGATCTTCTTGCAGTTCTAGGGCGGCACCGGGTTCACTGAGTAACCAAGGTACGACCTCAGGTGAATGTTCGGCAACGAACGCGACCGGGCACACCAGTAGATTGGCAGGGTCGTCTACGTATTCTTGTGATTCTGTACCAGCAAAAAATCGCCAGCCGCTATCGTCTGCATCGTCGGGCGTTTCGCGATACATATAGGCCACCGGCTGACCTTCTTCGAGTGCGAGTTTTGAGACAAAGCACAAGCTTGAGAAGATGCCGACGTTCGGGAGGGCAGGTGCAGATTGGTTGGCGCTGGTCAAAATCGATTGAGCAATTGCTGCATCTTCTTCTTCATCAAAATAGAAGGCCATTTGCAAATGGCCTGCGGTGCCAAATGCGAATCCGTAGAGCGCCGGTGCGCGTTCATCTTCCGAGGGTTCTTTAAGACGGTATGAGTAATAAAGGCGATCTTCTTCTGCAACTTCGCATTCGTCATAACGGTTTTCATCTGCCGAATCTTGGAAGTGTTGTTTGCGGTTTTGAAGAGACAAATGGTTATCGTTCCGCATCGCGTCTAGCCAAATGGTGAAGCCAGGTCTCCAGAGAACCAAAGAACCTTCATCTACGCGTAAGTTCAGAACAAATGGGAGGTGAATCGACCAGTCGTCTGTGATGCTGACGCGATTGGTCACATAAGGAAAGTTCATGCGTTCTGCCTAGGTTAAGTGGTTTCGGTGGCTAATGGATTTCGGGGGATTGGGATAGTGTATTGAGGTCGTGAGAAACACTCGGCGATCCACGTCTCAAGTCAGCTAATGTATAGAGCGAAATTACACCGTTTTTGGCGACAATCAATTGGCCCAATGAATCCCAACAAGCTGATGTGACTTCATCATCGACGATATTCTCTTGACCGGCTAGAGAATAACGAAAAGTATAGCCATGTTCCAGGTAACCAATGTACTTCATGGTCAACGCAGGGTGATTTGAAGTTGGTTGGTTGATCCAGCCGTCGTCGCCATCGCAGGCAACCATGTACTTTTTTGTGTTTTTGAGTTGACGTTCGGTTCCGTAATTCTCACCCACACGAATCCAGCCATCTCGAATCAAACGGGGATAAAAAACGCCGAGATCTTCACTGCCGTATTCACGAGCTAGACTCCCGAGTTTGAAAGGGGAAGAACCTTTGGAAGGAAGCCAGCTGTTGAGTAGTAGCGTTTTCTTGTCGCTCCAATATCCACCGCCGTTCCATGTTCCAAGGTTTTCGGCTTCTAGGTATGTTCGCAAAAAGGGGAGTCGACAAACTCCGTTCCACGTTTCTCCTTTCGAGCCCATTGCCAAGTAGACCATCCATTGGCCGTCGAACGAAACGTCACATCGATTTGGGTAAAGCTTGCCACGGAACCATGAGCCGTATTCCATTCGGTTGTCAGAAGTATTCCAGCGGATGACATGAAATAGCTTGGAGGGTTTGCGACGAATGACGATGACGTAAGGGGAAGTTTTCGCGGGCAAAAGGAAAATTCGAGCCGAATATTGCTTGAGCATGGCGTCAGTTTCGTGTGCTTTAGTACTTGGCGGCGAACTGGTGTTTATGGATTGTAAATGGGGGGAGCATCATTTGAGGGTTGCGTTCCGTCAAATAAGGCTTTTACGGTAGGGCGCAGCAAGACGAGAATTGTGAAGATGCCCAGGAGAGTTCCAATCGGCATGAAGAAACATTCAATGCCAGCGATAATCATGCAGAATATGTAACCGGTTCGGGAGTGCAGTTTCCTCCCTGCGAGGGCGATGCAAGCTGCAAACGTCATTCCCAGTAGAATGCCAAAACATGACATTCCAATCAGCATCCAGCCGACAGCGGCAGGTGGTCCTTGTTGATTTTCTGTCTCAAATTGGCCATTTAAAATCACGATTCCGATGATCATGTAGATTGTGGGAAACAGTGCGCCGAAACCAAATAGGATCGACACAACATAGTGAAATATCGCCAAGATATTGAGGTGTTCCAGATCGCGATTGTGTGACAAGTTTTGCTCCTAAGTCATACGGGCCAACGCAGGTTCTTTTAGATTCGGGAAGCTCTGGGGCAGCGGTTCGGTTTTGCCACTGTTGGTTTTCCACGAATTACTCTTGCGACAATACGCTCAGCGGTCCAACGGTAAAGCGATTGCCGCTTGTACGCTTAGCAAGTCTAAATGCGTCCTGCCAAGTAATCATCCAGTTTCGGATTCCACAGTCTGGCAAAGATACCATGATAAGTTGGGAGTCGAATAGACCAGAAAAGTACGAGAATTGTAATAGGCGCGATGCAAGCGAGATTGAATAGCGGAGTGAATTGATCCAAACATAGCATGGCAGTGCATATCGCCAGGTAGAACCCGCCCCACAAAAGTTCTGGCAGGCGGGGGATGCGAAAGACGTTGCAAAAGAGAAAGAAGTGCAGCACAACAATCAGTCCGATGCTCGAAATGCCGTTCGACGAGCGCCAAAACGCAATCGTCGACAGGATCGCTACGAACACAACAGCGGTATCAACTGCAGATAATCGAAAGCCGAAAGTTCGAGGTCGGCCTGCATAGGTGAGTGCAACGTCCTCACCTTTTTGACTCATGTTCTCGTTTGACATGATGACCGCGCATTGCCTCCCCTTACTTGAACAGGATAGCTCTCAAGTGTCGACTAGGCCGAGGCATTTATTGTATCAGGTGGCCGTACACCGTATCCAGAAAAAAACAGTGGATAGAAGACAGGAAAGGGGCAAGCAAATGATTGTCACCTTCATCGGCAAGTAATTATGTATCGCACCAATTGAAGAGACTTTCTGGCGGTTGGATCGTTTAGCCCGTGTGCCGTAGGCAGCGCTGCGCGAGAAAGTAGAATTGAGAGCAGGAGAACAGGAGAGCTGTTCAGAGTACACGTTCCGAATGCACAGATCGTTTAGCCCGTGTGCCGTAGGCTAGGCGTACTTCCGTTTGGTCCTTAGTCGAGTTGGGGCAACGCGTGTCAAGGCGGCATTGACTCATGATTGCAGAAGCTATTCTCGATGAAGCGTAGTCGGATTAACGCCGTATACTATCGCCGAGAAGTAGATGAGTCACCGCGACCGCTGCGTAGCTTGAAAGTCATTGTCCCATCAGCACAAGGCCAGCGGTGACCAGAGAGGCGTTCGTTCCAATCAACTGCCGCTCAAGCGGAATACGCTTAGCCTTCTGTACGCGAGCTAAGCGATCTTCAGCCGAATCGCAATCAATCTATAGAACCACTATTCAGTTGGATCGTGGCCGATTGGGTTGGTACATTACCACCTTACTACCAGCAATGTAGTCGTGAAGACAGCGGCGTTCCGCACTAAAAATAAGACCTGCATCCACAAGGCTCAAAATGTTGACAATGAAATTGTCGGCTTGTCCGGGGATGATGCCAACCAAAATAACTGCGGGGGCCATCCACCAGTAGCGCAGTACGACGACCCGCATGAATGGGAGCAGCGTGCCGTTATTTGCATCCACCACTTGGATTTTGGTTAATATTTTGCCGATTGACTGACCGCGAGTCACCACAAAGTAACCGTGCACCGCTATGAAAGCCAGCATTCCAGCCAAGCTAAAAAGAAGTTGCTCCACAACGGATGCTTCTCCCGCTTGCATTCTCTGATAATGGCCTGTCAGAAACATAATCGGAATGATCAAAGGCATGACCAGAAGGCCGTCGACCATAGCGGAAGCAAAGCGGGTGAATCGACGAGCTAATTCATCGTTTTGGGGTACGGCAGTTGAGTCAGGAGTGAAGTTACTGGCTGAGGGTGCAAATGGGTTCTGTGACATAAGTAGGGGTAGGCTATAAAGGCTGTAATTGGAAAGGGGGCGGCCTAGATATCTTAGGCTCGGTATTCGCTGCTGGCACTGAAGGTGGGCTGGAAAAGCTTCAAGTTGCAAATCGGTCTCAGCATAACATTACCCAGAATGTACGCAGGCTGAATTAGGGATGCAATAACTCCCGAGAAATAATTATGAAACGTACTTATAACAGAACACTCATGCCGTGGATTATGGGCTTGAGCAAGTCGCGTTAAGATGGAACCGAGTACCAGAAGCCGCTTTTCATTTCCCCAAATCCTCTGGAGAGCTCCGGCGTATCATGTGCTTTTCATGATCGATCGGAGTGAAGATATTCCGCAAGAGCCAAGAGCCGTCGAGCAAAAGATAGAATCCGACAAAAGTGTAGAGCAAGGAAATTGTGCCGCCTCCAGCGGAGCCTGCATCCACTGGGGATTCGTATCCGGCAAGCGTATATTGCCAGTTCAGAATAAAAGCGATCAGGACATTTCCGATGAATCCACATACTCCCTCAATAAAGAAGTAGATTCCCAATAGTCTCAGCCCAAGCTGTGCCCAGGGGAGCAATGTAACGGTATCTGTTGCCAGGGCTGTGGCGGAAGTTGCGAGAGAACTTTCCTTGGGCGAGTTGGGATCTGAGTTTTCGCTCATAGATACTCCTTTGTTGGATGCGTTACTGACCAATCAGTTGCGGGCCACAAATCCCACGATGAGATATAATGCAGATGCCGCTTGGTAAGTTTAACGGAAGGAGGGGCAAAATTCTCGTACCTACAAAATTTATTGGCTGCAAGAGATTTTGAGTTTTCGTCTTGTGGCGTTCTGGGCTCCTAAATCGTAAAGATCGAGACAATAAGCGATATGATCGCCAGGAGTGGGCCAAAAAGGAAGATGAACGCCAATACTTTGTTGGCGGTGCTCCATGTTTTCAACTGTCCCGACTCGTCTTTCTGGTTGTAATAGATATTGCCAGTGACAAGTGCTATGCAGGTAATCAAGAGGAGCGGGACTGCAGTGCATGTAAGCAAATGAACAAGAATGAAAATGGAATTCAAGTGCGATTGGCGATACCAGGGGACTTGATTGTAATCGTCGTAGGTCATGATTTGCGAAAGTCGACTAATGTTGAAATTGAATATCTGAAAGTAACGGCCAATCGTTGTGGCCACATTCGAGTTCCACGAACCTTGCGTTAGGGTAGTGAGCGGCAAGATTTTTCGCATGCATGCAAGGGATTACATCATCTTGTTTCGCCCCATATATCTCAATTGGTCCAGTGTAATTGCCCATCGCTTGGATGTTATCCCATCGATCCAATAATAGCAGCCAAACGGGTAGAAAAAACATGCGCCTGGCTGCGACACTATACAGGGTATCGAAAGGAACAACGAGAATGAGCTTATCTGGTGGATTTGGTAGTTGAGTCAGCATCGAAGCGGGGCCACTGCCAATAGACTCTCCAATGACACCGATTTTTAGGTTCGGATACTTTTTCCGTAACCGTCCGTAAGCATCTATGGCTGCCGAGTTAAATGCCTGCTGCGAAGGACGACCCGTACGCTCCCCATAGCCAGGATATTCCAGGACATAAATCGAGGTGTCGGAGGAGATATGGTCCAATATATAATCGCGATCTGAGGCTTGGCCAGCATTGCCATGCATCATTAGCCAAATAGCGTTCGGCTGCTCCAATTCCCGGCATTGACCAAGGATTTGACCATCTTCGCGCCAAGGAGCTAAGCCTCTTTGTTGCGAATGATGTGTTGGGTGGAAAAGGAGCGAACGCTGAACAAAAAACAAGATGCAGCAGAGGATGGCATAGATCGCAAAGATGCGAGCCAGAGAAACCAAAGCGTTTTTGGGATTCCATCTCTTAATTGGCATGGGGGCTTCCGGTGCGACGTGTTGTGATTTTCTGCTCGCTTTTGCGGGAGACCAGGGAGGTAAGCGGAAAGTGTTAGGCGAGCTTACTCCCTAAAGGGACAGCTTTGTCAGGAATGCATAACGCCACTTCGCCATTCTCATTATAGAAGCCAGTAACTAGACACTCCGACATCACTGGGCCTATCTGCTTTCGAGGAAAATTGATAACGGCGACGATTAGCTTGCCGACCAGTTCATCTGGCTTATATAGGTGCGTAATTTGAGCACTCGAACGTTTCGTTCCCAATTCCGACCCGAAGTCGATTTCAAGGATATAGGCTGGTTTTCGGGCTTCGGGAAACGGTTTGGCAGTCAGGATCTTTCCAACTCGCAGTTCAACTTTGGCAAAATCATCCCACGCAATTTGTTCCATTTTTAATTATCGCTCAGTACTGAATTGGTGAAGGGACTGTCCTGCGTTCATTCAAGAATCACTGCTGTCCCGCTCGCGGAAACCATGAGCATTCCATTGTTTTGTCCGAGTACCTCATAATCGAGATCGACGCCAACTACGGCATTGGCTCCCAATTGACGAGCGCGTTCGGCAAGTTCTTCCATGGCTATGTCACGTGCTCGTTGCAATTCGCGCTCATAGGTCGCCGAACGTCCACCTACAATATCACGGATTCCGGCGAAGAGGTCCTTAAAGACATTAGCACCGAGAATAGCTTCACCCGTGATAACTCCGCAATAACGAACAATTCGTTGGCCTTCTACACTTGGAGTTGTTGTCATGAGCATGATAAGGTTCCTTAAACTACTTTGAATTGCGTTGAACGTTCGAGAATGGTTCAAACTGATACGCGATGGACTTTGTCACGCCACTTACCCAGATGAATTGTTCGTCAAAGCGTGATACAGCAAAGGGCTTTTTGCTCGATTTGAATCCGCTTGCAATGAGTCCACCGAATGCGACGAACATACCAACAGCAGCTAGTCCGATAAAGTACTCGGAAAAGGCAGACAAGATAATCCCGGCAAGCAGTATTCCGAAGCCAGCAAAGACGATCGCTCGGCCTCGTTTGGAGCGTTCGGGGGAAGGGTCTTTGGGGTTGATCCAGCCAGGCGTAAAAGGCAATTCCAAGTGGAGCATCGTTCCGAAAATGGCCTTCCAGATGGCGTAGCCTATAGCGCCGAAGGCAGCACCGACCACAAATGTGCTGCTCTTGGGCAAGAATTTTTCATGGATTATGAAGCGTCCATCGGTCGGTTCGCCTGTCTTTAGGCAAAGCGAAGGAAGTTGGTGTTTGGCTCGGGATATCACCAAAAGATCTTGGTCACAATATACTCCAATGCCTGAGTATTTCACATCACCTGGCGCGGCTTGAAATTGTTCGGGATTGGATGGGGGAGCGAAGGGATTATTGGGGGACATAAACGCCATTACTTAAATGAATAAGTGGAGATTGAGAAAGAGGATAAAGAGCTACTTAGACGAAGTTAGTGTCCGCAAGCATACCGACCTGTTGAACGAAAGCAACAGTTTTTATCCGAACGCGATGGCGAAAAACGAATAGCACACGGGCGAAATTGCCTAGATCCTTGGAAGGCTTAGCCTGTTACGGATCTTTCTTTTCCATCACGATCCTCAATGTGGAATCATCAGCTCTAACCAATCGAATGTCATCTTTGTACCCCAAGCATTTGGTGCGAAGCTTAAACAGGGAGACGCCCGGCACGCAGCACCAGTGAATGTGGAATGCTCCATTTTTGCCACTTACGCCTGTGGCGTTTGAGTCGTCGGGGAGGGCGTGTTTATGAGGCGTAATGGCAAAGGTCGCGCCTTCAATAGGGACTCCATCCCCATTCACAACGCGACCTTGAAAGGAATAGCTGCGGGTGCAACCGGAAAGTAAGATCAAGAGGATAAATACACAGCGAGTCCAAGTGGCAACTTGATTCATAGGGTTTTCTTCCTCAAAGGGCGACCACGAACAAGTTTCAGTATACTGTAGCCGAACTGTTCGTTAAAACCCGTCACCTATCGCAACGCAATACGACCGAAGTTTTGCGCAACTATGGCATTCAAGATCGCCACCATTGAAGGAGTTCTTTCGGCCAATATCTCGCCGGTAGGGATGTCGCAATGAAAGGATTGCGTGGATGGACTATCAGGGGCAAAAGTGGCTTACAAAGTTGGCGCAGAGGTAAATGTTTTCGTACGAAGTAGGTTGTTGATATACGGCAGGGAATATCGGGGCTGATCGACTCTGGAACCGGTAGGCCAAACACGCGTATGTATTCGTCGGTTAAATACTCTGCAATTCGCTGCAAGTTGGGCTGCGTGGGTTCCGTTCCTTTTAGTTTGGCAATCGACCACGCAATTTTGCTCAAGGCGATGGGATCAATAGGAGCCTTTTCGTCGAGCGAATAAACCACTTCGCCAGGTAAGTCTCGCGAACCCACTGTGAATAGATGCTGGTTCGCTTGGATGATGTAGCCCCATACCACAATGCCATCGCGAAAAAGTGCTTTGAGATTTTGGAAGTGAACATTGAGCTTCTCTTCTTTGTTAGCCATGACAAAGTAGGGATGCGGGATACGCAGATACCACATTCGGTCCCACAATCCGAATCTGCGCGGAGGCGAAGAAAAGTTGGCGATGCATTCTGAAAGGAGGTCTTGCATTGTGTAGAACGTATTGTATGGGGGAGAAGAACTCTGAGGCTTTGGGGCGAGGTTTTATGGTTAAGTTTGTTTTATGCCAAAAGAGGATTTAGCAATAGCCAAGCAAGAACTATCAGTAAAGGAGCTGAAAGTAGTCCAACCATCAGCAATTTCCAGCGTGTGGTTTTTGTACCGCGGCGTTTTAGTACAAACCACAAGATGGCAAGCAATGGAAGTGCAAACAAGATTAAGCCAACGAACCAATAGCGTTCTGAAAAAAATGCGTAGGACTGGAGGAGCGTCATTTCTCCTGGTTTGAGATCTCGGTTGGCAAGTTCGGGCACAAGGCTTCGCATGATTAGCATGTTCCCTATGCCAATCGCGGTCCAACCAGCGAGAAACAGAAATACGGCTAACACTCTTAGCGCGACTGCTACAAGACAGCCTTCGCTCGCAAGTTGAGTCGGCTTGTCACTTGGTGAAAAAGGGTTCTCTTCGCTAGGCATGGGGTCTCAAATCCGTAGCGTATGAATGAATTGGGAAAATTTCTTTGGGGGGCCAAACGGAATACGTCTACTTGTTCGTGATCAGTGGATCATTGGGATTGGGTGGGCCGAAGCCTCGCCAAATGAGGAGCAGAGCGCTAACGACTACTCCTCCCAAAATGAGTGCGATATGGCCTCTCGACTTGGGCGCCCCCACGCTCCGAAAGGCGATGGCAACGATGGAGAGAATGGTCAGGGCCGTTGCAAAATGCATTCTCTGTGGTGGAAATGTCGAGACAAACCGAGCGAAAAAGACAATGGTTGGCACCATTAGCAGAGCTACAGAAGCCGCATCGTAGGCGTACAGCTGTTTCCACTTTTCGAGTCCAGACGCATCTGCTTCCCCGGGGTAAGCGGCAACTGAAAGAAGATATGCTGCAAGGCCCGCAGGCAATAAAGCCATGAAGGCTGCAAAAAAAGATTTTCTTAAAGCGGTTGCCAAGCGGTATGTTATTTGGGCCACAGGCAAGTTCCGGGAAGTGCAAGTTCGATGAGCAAAAACAGGATTACTCGACCATTCCTTCAATAGACGCTATTTCAAAAGGAACGAGTTTGGTAAGCCCTCTTCTCATTATCGATTGGTCAAATACCACTTTCCATCGACCTTTCGAAAATTCATCTTGGGAAAACTTGCGCCTCCCTCGATAGCTACTTGGCTGAGATCAAACACGGCACGCGTACTTTCTTTATCCAACGAGGGCGTCATTTTCTTAAGAGCATTTAGGGTCGCTAGTGTTTTATCTCGTTGTTTGGAAACAAACTCCAACGTTTTCTCCCATCCCGATTTCTGAATAGCCGCCAATTCATCAGGCGCCAATAATTCAGATATATATGCTTCGATATGATTCCCTTCCAAATTCTCAATGGCGCGATCGATGGCTTGCAGTAGTTCTGGAGGAATCGCATTCGTGTCCGCAGTTGGAAGTCCCTCAGCTCTCTTCAGAACAAAAAGGATATTGCCGTCGCCATCTTGGGTTGCAAATTCCGTAGGACGTGGATTTGAAGTTTGAGATGAGTAGCAGACGAGTAATTGGCCATCCTTTAGTTCGATTATTCCTTCAAAGGGTTTTTCTTGATCAGGCGTTGTGAAGTCTATGGTAATGGGCTTCGATTGGTTGTTGATCTGATAGTTATGGTCACGGCCTGAAATGGATAGCTCCGTTTCAGTAAAAACCAGCTTGGCGCCGGCGCTGTTCGGAGTCGTCCTGCCGTTCTGTTCGATGCGTTCAGACTGCCAAGAACCGAGGTAGTCTGCGGCCAAGTTTGAGGGTTGCGGCGGAACTGAAGGTGGTGATTCAGCCGTAGAGTTCGCCACCGATGGACCAACGTTGGATGTTGTTGGTTCAGGGGATGATGACGTCACCGCGGAAGGTGGTGCTTTTTCACAGCCAACGATCCACAGCAAAGAAACAGCGAAACCATAGTGGTGCAAGCGATTAAAATGGCTTTTCAATGGAACCTCACTAGAGTAAAGCTATGGCAATATGAGAAGGTCGTCTGTCACCTGGTAAAGCCCTGTGGAGGAGCTTGTGTGGTCAATGCGGCCCGGTCATCGTCTTTTGGGCCAGCCCCCTCGCGGTGGCTTAAGCTTGGTCTTGAGAAAGCTGAAATATTTGGGATCCTCAGATTCAAAGATTTCGTCTCCGGCTCCCATGTAGGCGCGAGTCAGCTCATCGGCTGCTCGCTCCAGGTTGCCTAGTTCCCATTGACATTGCCCGAGTCGCAAATGTAGGAACGGATTACCGATGGCATCGGGGCAGTGCATTGAATTGGAGAGGTTATCACGACCGGCCACATAGTCTCCGCTCAGAAAGTTGGCGTCGCCAATTGCGCCCAACAGCCATGTTGCGGCTTCCCAACTGGTTTTCGGTTCTGGGAGTAAGTCCCATGCCTCCCAGTAACACCGAAGGGCTTGCGGATAATCTTCTGCTTCGGCGAAAGCATCGCCTTCAGCGCTGAGCCGGATAATATCGTCACCGATTTGTTCAGGAAGTTCATTCATAATGTAATGCTCGAACAGCATTCGAGTAGGTTTGAGGGGACTACAGGTGGTTATCCAACTTCTAGTCGAAATCTTGAGCCGTTAGTCTTAGCCACTTGAAGCAGGCGTGCCAAGTCGGACAGTTCTTCTACCAGTTGCTTCGGTTTGCGGAAGTACTTGCTCACTTCTAGGTTATTCTCTAGTGACTCTTTTAGGGCCGAGATTGTAGCGAATCCCTCCTCAGCGGACAGCCATTCGTCCCATTTTCCCATCAGTTCGTCAAGTTCATCTGGATCACCATCAAAATCATCTGGTACGGTACGAGAATCTGTGAATGAAGTAAGTGGACTAACACCAAGATGCATGGCAAGTTGGTCCAGGTTTTCGCATTCGCTCAAGAGACTTTTGCCCTCCGTAGTGGCATTCACATCATTCAGCGGTGGATTGAAAACAGGAAAGAAACCTAACGCCATAAATTACTTCTTCTATTTGGGTTTTGATGTGGCTTTGGAATCTGTGGGAGAAACGTTTGGGCTCATTTTGTCGATTCGGAAAGCCGTGATGAGTTCAAGCTCAAGTGCTTGCGAAAGAGATTTTGGGGTAATGATCTCTCTGCGAAGTGGAGCTGGCCCCCGTTCGAAATATTTGATGGTCTCTTCGTATGGTTTCCAGCGAAGTTGTCCCAATCGGCTGAGCTTGCCAAGTGATTGACCCGTCGCTTGCCGATAAGCTTTGTAGAGCAATTCCGACGAATAGAGCTCGTCGTCTTCCAGGCGAAATCGAGTATCAAAAGGCTTCCCTTTTTGGCTGTCGATATACTGCAACATTGGGCCAATCGCGGATTGTTTATCCGCTTTGAGACGGTAGATAGCGAAGCCGTAATTCCTACCGCGAAAAATAGCTTCGATGAGAGGTGTAGTACGGACTTTTTGATGGGCTTCATAAACAACCCATTCGTTGTTCACTTTGGTGATGATGCCACAATGCGAATAAGGTGAGTCTGTGGCGCCTTCCATCATCTTTGCCAAGAGTGAATTGGGAAGTGACTGGAAGAAAATGTCACCTTCCTGGGGTTGGTAATTCCAATAAGCTGTGGCAACAGGTCCATAGGCCCACGCGAAGTACGAGACGAAGATAATGAACGAGGCAACAAGAGTTGACGCGATGATTCGCCGTTCAGTTGGGTCAAGGGAAACTCTCAGTATATGTGCCATGACGAAGGTGGAAAAATCGCTAGTGCGTCAAAGGAATGGGTGGCCACTGTGATGTGGCCAGAAGCTTCAAGTATAAGCATAGAATAAGAAGCCCCATACCGAAACGGGTTTGGTGGAGATTCCTGGTTGCGTTGCGGCAATTCGGACTTGAGGTACTTGCTGCTTCAGTTGGAGTTTGCTTGTCGCCGGCTATTTATCCAGAAGGCAAACGCAAGATTGGGGACCCAGCAAAGCCAAGCGACGATGGGATAGGCCGTTGAGAATTTGAGCTGAAAGACACTGATAAGAGCGGGCAGCCAAAATCGTAAGGTCACTGCCGCGAAACACGCCGCATAGCTGTATGTCATGAGCCGTTCATGTTGTTGCCAATTGCGTTGATGGATACTGCGCCAAGCCAATATCGTGGTCGTCAGCCAGATTACCCCGAGACTTCCAAAGCCAATCGAGGCTATTGTTCCAGTAGAGGAGAAGGGTGCGATGGAGATGGCTGCTGTCGCACTGACAATCACCGCGATCACGTAGACCCTGCCTAGAACTCGGTGGACCGCAAGGTAACGGGAACGCCATTGGGGAATGAATTGTGACCAACCCACCATCAGCGCAATTCCGCCGGCCAAAATGTGAGTGAAGAAACCCGCTTTCCACAGCCCGTTGTTTACGAGGCCTTCGCTCTTCAATAGCAAAAGGGCAATTTTGCCCGGTGCTAGGAGATACGCAAGCGGGTAGAGTCCCACTATCACGCATGCGCTGGCAAACAGAAGCCAGAGTGCAGTTTGCCGGATATTTCGTTTCGCCAGCGGTTCGGGGAATGGTTTCAAAATGAGTTCTCTCGGAAGCTATATTTGCTCTTTGGTTATCTTTACACAAGTCGTCTGAAATCAGCCCTGCGCAGCGAATTGCCGGGCCAATTGATCTACCATCTTCAATAATGCAGGTACACGAAATGCGCCGTTCATAGAAGCAATGTGTTTTGCGGCGTCTTCATAATCTATACCTATAGAGGTAATGAAAAGAGGACGCTGGCTTTTTCCCCGCAATAACTCGACGGCATGTGTGGTGTCTCTAAATCGATTCTTTGCAACTCCAATTACAGTCTTGGACTTTCCGAGTCGCTCGAGCAAATGTGCTCCTAGGCCAGGATCTAGACTGTCTGATAGATGGCAGTACCCGTCGATGACAAAGGTTTCGACGGGTTCAATGATCTTGTCAATGACTGTCAGCAACGGCACCAGCTCTCGAAGGTAAAAGCAGCCAGGCTCATACGGTTCAGGGGAGCACTCAGAAGCAATATAGGTAGACCGAGCGGATGCGGCTTGCCAATCGTCGAATACCACGGCTGCAGCAAAAGCAGCTGTATCCGTGTATTGAACATCAAGAGAAGCGATCATACTGTATTGTCGTACCATGAGTTCAAGCTTCGCGATTTACGCTCACCCGCCATGCTGCATATACACTTCTTCATACGGTTGAACGACGACAAAACCGTTGCCACGAAAGAGCATTTGAAAACTCTCACCAGATCCGCGTCCGAGAAACGTTTTCAAAGAAACGTCGGTTTTGAACTCAGGAGTCAGTGAACCGCTCCAAGCAATGGTCGCGTTGGGATCTGTGCATACGGGGTTGTCTGGAGTAACCACCAACGTAAGAGGATCGTAATGCGTCGTGATTGCGAGCATTCCGGTCCCGCGAACCTCGACGTTGAAGAGACCACCTGATAACATCGCACTCACCTTTTTCATCAGACGAATATCGAATGAAAGCGTATCATCGAGTGCCAGGACGTCATTACCATTTACAAAGATCTGATCGTTTTGGAGGTTCAGAACGGTGATTTTCTTGCCGCTGTCTGCAAGATACAATTTGCCTGTCCCCTCAGCTTTGGTCAGTTTGGTCCCTTCGCCACTGACAAACTTTTTGAGCAAGTTGCCGACACCGCGATCCAAAATTCCCTCGCGAGTGAATTTGACGTTGCCGCGATAAGCGACCATCGACCCAGTCTTGGTCCAGATCATTCCATGAAGGTTGATTTCGAGCATTCGCTCATTCTCGAGTTCGAACTCACCTTGATTGAGGTCCCGCTGAGCTGTCTTGGCGATAAAGTCCTGAATCGTATAGCGTCCCACGTGTTGTTCCTTGTTGTTAAATGGTGCTGCTCGTGGTAACTGTATACCGGACCGATACAAGAAAAATCTAGCCCCAAAGAGGCATGAAGCGGTTTTCGCATTCAACGCAGAGTTTTCTGCATTTTGAAGCGTTTCAGCTTTTCTCCACTCCGCTCGACAATTTCCGGCTCGCAGATATCAAATCCCATGGCAGCGAACGCCGGACGAGCCATCAAGCTCGCGTGAGTCCAGAGTTTTTCAGCGTTAGAGAGTCGGCCTTGTTTTTCTACCTCGACAAAGAGTCTTCGAAAGAGTCCCTTTTTTTGAAAGTCTGGTCGAATGTAGGCAAAGTCGATGTAGTCAGGGGAGGCAAGAGACATGAACCCTACCACGGCCCTCCCCTGCTCTGCCAGAAAAACGATCTGTTCGGATAAACGTTGATCCCAAGCTTGCCCACTTGGGACTTCTGGGCACCACGCTTTGCGCTG
>JAFLCP010000125.1 GCA_017303505.1 Planctomycetota bacterium
GAGTCAACGATTCATTATTGGAGATTCTATTCGTGCAGAGCACCCAGAAGTCTGCTTACGTAAAATCCGAAGGGGAACTGTTGGGGCATCCCGCAGGTTTGTTTACCCTGTTCTTCGCTGAAATGTGGGAGCGTTTTTCATTCTATGGAATGAAGGCCATCTTGCTGTTCTACATGCTCAAGGGCTTCTTGGGTTATGGTGACAAAGATGCTAACGCGGTCTACGGTGCGTACACGGCGTTGATCTATATGACGCCTTTTTTTGGTGGGATCATCGCGGATAAAGTTCTGGGGGCCCGAACCTCTGTGGTCTTTGGTGGTCTCTTGATGGCGGCAGGCCATTTGCTGATGACCATTGAACAAGACTATTGTTTTTTCTTTGGCTTATCGTTGCTCATCACTGGTACGGGTTTTTTCAAACCGAATATTTCGTCGATGGTCGGTGAGTTGTATCCACCCGACAGCAAAAAGCGTGATAGTGGTTTTACTCTCTTCTACATCGGCATCAATCTCGGGGGCGGTATGGGGCCCCTGCTCTGCGGCTATATCGGTGAAACCTACGGATGGCATTGGGGGTTCGGCCTAGCGACCATCGGTATGTTGATGGGACTCGCTGTATTCGTGGCACCCAACCGCGTGACTCAGATTCTTATTTTGTTGACCGCTGTCGGTAGTTCATTAGCGTTGATTTTTTACAATGCCGGTGACATCAATTCTTGGATCTCGAGTATCTTCGTAGCGATCGCGCTTTCAACTGCTGCGGTTGCGGCAATCATTGCTTTGGCTCGCGGTGGTCTACCCAAAGAATGCGGTATGCCTGCCGATCCAACGAACTGGAGCAAGAAGCTCATGTACGTCATCTTGGGAACGATCATCGCTGTTCCCGTGTTTGCAGCTTTGGTTTCTGGCTTCTCGATTGTTCCAGGCTTCAATGAACAATTGATTGTTATTCCGGAGTCGGTAACGGCTCCGTTGGCTGAGAGTGAATACAAACTCGTCAAAGGAATCGGCAAGGTGATCGAAGAAGCGAGTCGTCCGGCTGGCTTGATCTTGTTGCTATCAGGTTTAGTTGCCGTTGTCTATTTGATGAAAGAAGCGTTTAAGCAACCGAAGATACAGCGCGAACGTTTGTTTGTGGTTTTCACGCTGACGTTCTTTTCGATGTGGTTCTGGGCGTTTTTTGAGCAGAACGGTAGCTCAGTGAATAATTTTACCGATCGCAATATTGACCGAGTTTCTGAGGCGTCATTGGTCACTGAAGCGGAGGTTGGCAAGACCGTTCAGTTATCGCTGGTTATCGGTGATGCATCGAAACCATTCTTTAGCCAAGAATACCTCGGGCATGAAAATGGATCTGACGCCATCAAGGCCAAGATTGAAAGAGCGATTCGAGGCGTTGAAGAAAATAAAGAGCCCGATAAGCGAATGAAGAAAGAAGATTTAGAAGCCACGATTGCCGAAGTGTTGGCTCAGACCAAACTCAGCATGACGGCCGTAACGGCCTTGCGGGAATTCGCCAAGAGCACGGCAGCCAAAGACGAAGATAAGTTCGTTGAGTGGACTTATACCGCTGAGAACGTTGGCAAGGTTGGGTTAGGCGGCACCGAGGTTCCCGCTTCGGTTTTCCAATCTGTGAACTCGATCTTCATCATTATTTTCGGTTTGGTCTTTACAGCGATGTGGGGACTGCTGGGCAAAATGGGACTTGAGCCGAGCACTCCGCTTAAGTTCTCCTTGGGCTTGTTCCAAGTGGGGTTGGCATTTGCAATGTTGTATTTTGGAGCCAAGACGGCAGATGCTGACGGTATGGTCGGCATGCATTGGATCTTGTTGCTCTACTTATTGCTTACCACGGGTGAACTATGTGTATCGCCAGTTGGTTTGTCGATGGTCACGCGTTTAACTCCAGCCCAATTGGTCAGTACGGCTATGGGGGCATGGTTTTTGGCATCTGCATTTGCTCAGTACCTGGCCGCGATCATTGCACAGTTTGCGGTCGTGAATGAAGGTGACAGCAAGATTGTGCCGATTCCTGCACAGACAGTGAATATCTACGGCGATGTGTATTTTGCAATCGCCTGCATGGGGATTGCCTCGGGCGTGGTTTGCTTGTTGCTCACTCCGCTGTTGGTGAAATGGACTCATGCTAACGAGAGTGCAGGTTCCTAAAAATGTGCGGCATAGCGGGCGGAGTTTGGACGGATCCTCGCCGAGCCATCGATGCTAATCTCATTCGTTCGATGACCGATGTCATCCGGCACCGTGGTCCGGATGACAATGGTCATTGGTTAAGCCGAGTACCATCCTATCTTCATCAACCGGAGGTAGGCGTAGCGCTCGGCTTTCGTCGTTTATCGATCATTGATGTTGCCGGTGGACACCAGCCACTCTGCAATGAAGATGAGTCGGTGTGGCTCGTCTTCAATGGTGAAATTTATAACTATCGCGAACTGCGTCAGCGGTTAGAAGGAGCTGGTCATCGTTTTCGTACGGATTCGGATACTGAAACGATCGTTCATTTATGGGAAGATCTTGGGCCCGAATGTGTGCAGCATCTCAATGGGATGTTTGCGATTGCCATTTGGGATACCAAGAAACGGACGCTGTTCTTGGCTCGCGATCGGCTGGGTAAAAAGCCGTTGTATTTTTATCACCGGCCTGGCCAACTTGTTTTTGGTTCCGAATTGAAGGTTCTGACTGAGGTTCCTGATTTCCCCAAACGCGTCGATCCGCGAGCGATCGACATGTTCCTTACCTACCAGTACATCCCGCACCCTTACACGATTTATGAAGGGGTTCAAAAGTTATCGCCCGGTCACTACGCACTTTACTCGCAAGATCGACTTGAAGTCAAAAAATATTGGAACCTTGATCTCAATCGAGAAATAGCCATCACACCGGCGGAAGCAAGCGAGCAGTTGCAGGCATTGCTAACCGATTCCATTAAGTTGCGACTCCGCAGCGACGTTCCACTAGGTGCATTTTTGTCCGGAGGAATCGACTCCTCGCTTATCGTCCGCTTAGCTCAGGATCAACTGACTCAGCCGTTGCATACATTTAGTATCGGCTTTTCAGAAGCGGATTACGATGAAACGGCTTATGCACAGATGGTGGCCAAGGCCGTTGGATCTGTTCATGAAGAGTTTCGTGTGACCCCCGACGCGGTATCGATTTTGGATCAGTTGGCATGGCACTACGACGAGCCTTTTGGTGATTCTTCGGCGATACCTACATGGTATTTGTCGGAACTTACGCGTAAGCGAGTCACTGTGGCGTTGAGTGGCGATGGCGGGGACGAGTTATTTGGTGGGTATGATCGCTATCGAGCCTTGATGCTCTCCACCTGGATCAATCGTTTGCCAGGTAGTTCGCTTCTTGGACAGGATTGGTTCCAGGGACTCCGGCCATCGTCAAAACGGAGAAGCTTTTTACGCAGGCTTCAGCGTTTTGGGAAGGCGCTCAATCAACCCTTAGCGCGGCGTTATATGAATTGGATCCAGATATTTCCTGAGGAGCTGAGGGGCGAACTGTACAACGATTCCTTTATGGAAAAGTTGCCTGGGGAAGATCCATTTAACTTCTTTGAATCCGCCTGGAAACAGACATCACAACGGGATCTGGTCAACCGCGCCAGCCTTTCAGATTTAGTCACCTATCTACCCTGTGATCTGATGTGTAAGGTCGACATCGCTTCGATGGCTCATAGCTTGGAAGCCCGACAACCCTTCTTGGACTATCGATTGGTAGAGTTTGCGGCGAGTTTACCGGGTAGGCTAAAGTTGAGGGGTTCGAAAGGTAAACGCATTTTGCGGGATACATTCAATAAGCGGCTTCCAGCGGAAATATGGAATCGTCCGAAGATGGGTTTTGGTGTACCCCTGGGCAAATGGTTTCGCAACGACTTGCGTGCTCGGGTGGAAGAAACGTTGCTGGCTGATGACGCCTATTGCCGATCGATGTTTCGACCAGACTCGGTTCGTACGTTGGTCTCGCAGCATGTTCAAGGCGAAGTGAATCACCAATATCGTTTGTGGCAATTGTTGATGTTGGAAACCTGGATGAGACGCTGGAAGCCCTCTCTTCCATAAAACGCTTGGATTTCGGAGCCATGTGCGATCGGGCTCCTGAGCGTTTTTCCAGCGGGTCTCTGTTGGGTTACCCCACAAACTTGGTAAGCTACTGTTAGAACTTGCCCAACCCGCACGAACCCCCTGCGCTGTTTCGTGCACTCCTTTCCTCGATGAAACGTCAGGCTTGATTATGAAGGACACCTTAGCTGTTATTCTCGCTGGGGGAAAAGGGACCCGCTTAGAACCACTGACACGGGACAGAGCCAAGCCGGCGGTTCCCTTTGGTGGCAGCTATCGCATCGTTGACTTTGTGTTATCCAATTGCCTCAATAGCGGGCTCAAGCAGTTGCTTGTGCTCACGCAATACAAAGCGATGAGTTTGGATCGCCACATCAATCTTGGCTGGCGACATTATTTTTGTCGCGAACTGGATGAGTTCATTGATGTCGTTCCACCGCAACAACGCATTGACGAACAGTGGTATCAAGGTACCGCTGATGCTGTGTATCAGAACATTTATGCGATCGAGAAAGTTCGCCCCAAGTACATAGTCATTCTTGCGGGCGATCACATCTACAAGATGAACTATCGTTCGATGGTCGATTATCACATTGAACGTGGTGCCGACTTAACGATTGGTGCATTGCGGGTGGATCGCGAATCGGCCAAACAGTTCGGGGTGATGCAAATCGACACCGATCAACGTGTACGTGGCTTTCAAGAAAAACCCGCTCAACCCTTGACGATTCCCGGCGATCCTGAGCACTGCCTCGCTTCTATGGGGATCTATGTCTTTACGGCTCGTTTTCTTTTCAACCAATTGCTGAAAGATGCGACCGAAATCGATAGCCAACATGACTTCGGCAAGAACATTATCCCCTCGATCATCGATCAACATCGCGTTTATGCATTTCCATTCCGCGACGAAAACCGCAAGCAAGATGCATATTGGCGGGATGTGGGCACGCTGGATGCCTATTACGAAGCCAACATGGATTTGATCGAAGTGGATCCCGTATTGAATCTATACGACGAAGAATGGCCGATTCGAACGTATCAGCCAAACATCCCACCACCCAAGTTCGTTTTTGGAAGTTATGGTGGTGGTGATCGTTGCGGCCATGCGCTCGATAGCATCATCTGCCCAGGAACTATTATCAGCGGTGGCCGTGTCGATCGCAGCATCTTGGGAGCTCGATGTCGCGTAAATAGTTATTCGCATATCACGGATAGCATTTTGCTGGACCGAGTTGAGATCGGACGCCATGTACGCATTCGCCGAGCGATCATCGATAAGGGGGTCAAAATTCCAAGCGGTATGGAAATCGGCTTTGATCCCGAGAAGGACCGCGCACGCGGTTTCACTGTGAGCCCTTCCGGTTTGACCGTCATTAGTCAAACCGATGCGGTGCGTTTACTTGAAGGTGAGCCCGACTTTGGAAGTGATCCATCGGAAGTGGCTACTTTCCTGTAATATCGAGCTGAACAACAAGAGACTTACTGAGAGCAAACAACGAGGCGGAACGTTTAGAGTTGGCTTGGAAGCATGTTCCATTTGGGTGAGGAAGACCTATGGATTCTTTGATGAATCCCCTGTTTTTTGTCGGTATCGCATCAGGGTTCTGCACTCTCTTGTTTGGCATCTGGGTGGGTACGCGCATCGGTCGCAGCCGTGAGCGGACGAGCGCCCAAGCTCTGCGCGATCGCTTGCAATCAATGGCTCAGCAATTGGCAAGCATGACCAACAACATGGGCTCCGACGTGCGGTCTTACAACGGACGTATCAGTGATTTTCATACACAAGTCAATGGCATTCGAACCGCTCGCGAACAACGCGTGGCCACCAACGATTTAGCCCAAGCTGAAGATGAAGTTGCGTTGTTGCTGCAAGCTATTTTGCAAGTTAACGAAGGCATGAAACAACGGCTTGACGAAACCGAAGCTCGCTTGGAAAGTCATGCACAAGCAATGCAGTCGTATATCACGGAAGCTCGAACCGATGCCTTGACAGGCTTGAACAATCGACGTGTTCTTGACCAAACCATCGATAAGATCTATTTGGATGGTACTCGCGGCTCGCAACAAGAAGTTTCTTTCGTTCTGTTGGATGTGGACCATTTCAAAAAGTTCAATGACCAACATGGCCATCAAGCTGGTGACGAAGTTTTGAAGGAAGTTGGGAAACGGATGCGTGAAAGCGCCGTAGGTGCGATCTGCGTTGCGCGATATGGTGGCGAAGAGTTCGCTGCTGTTCTTCCTGTTGGACTCGAAAAGGCTTGTAAGGTCGCTGAAGAAATTCGTTCTGTCATCAACGCTCAACCGATTGTGGTTGATGGAAAAGAACTGCGTATTTCCGCCAGCCTCGGCGTAGCATTGTGCGAGCCAGCAGAGAAACCAAAGAGCTGGGTACGACGAGCTGACACCGCTTTGTATGCCGCAAAGGGAATGGGCCGTAATATCGTTTCCTATTACTACGGTGGCAATTGTTTGCCGTTTGGTGAAAGAGCGAAGTCAGTGCCCGAAACACCTGTGGTCGCTTCTCAGAACAATACCCCTGTAAAGCCCGCGAAAGAACCCGTGGTGGAAGCGGCTACGAACAGTGCTGCGGTTGCTCCCGTTATGCCTTCGGCTCCTCAGGCAAAAGCTATCCCCAGTTCAACGGTAACGGCGGCATCCACTGCAGTTCCAGCGCCTGCAGTCAAACCAGCGCTCACGACCCCTCAAAATGCTGAAGCGATCACTCCAGCATCGGGCTCGATTCCCAACAATTCAACGATCCCAATGACTTCGACCTACGCTGAGCCTACGCGTTCGGCAGAGGAGGCGCTGCAGGCCGAAGTCGAATTGTTGAAGCTAGAGACCGCCAAAGCGAAAGTTCAGCGTCGGCTGGATGCTATTGTGCGTGAAGAAAGCCAACGCCGCTAAGCTACGGTTGTGGCTTCGTTGAGATCCATTGGCCAATGGGCACATAACCGCTCCATAAGACGGCGTGTCCTCCCGGCATAAGCATCTTGGCGAACTCAGCACCTTTCAGGACATCTTCTTGAGCCGGGGGAACTTCCTCGGCCCAGAGTGCAATCAAGCTGCGACGCCAGGCATCCAGCGGTGGATGCTCTTCCCCTTCTTGTAAGAATCGTTTGAGCAGTACGAACGCTGCGTTACCTCCACCGCTCCATCGATTGAGCAGGCCTTGTTGGGTGCTGGTTGTCAGCATGATCATACTAGGCAAAAACAAATCATCCCCCTGCCCTAGCTTGAGAGTTCCAGCCGAGGTCGACCAACCAGGACACAGGAGAACTGGCGGCGAAATCATCGGACTCAGCAGTGAATCGAACCAAGAGAGACTTGCTTTCGCCTGATCTTGTTGAAACCAAACGGACTCCAAAGTCGTGGCTCTTTCCTTCGCTCGGCACGCAGCCAAAAGTAAAGGTGGCCGCACTCGATATAGATTGAAGGGAATGATTTCTTTAATAGGCTGCAGCACTTTCAGTCCCGGGACTTCTGTTTCAAAAGTTGCAGTCCGTTCGGCCTCTTCATTTTCATCGGCACCTCCGAAGAACGCAGCGTTCCACACAACTCCTTCCGATTTCGCATTGGGTTGCGTTTTTTGCAATTCGGCTAAGTCCTCCTTTCGACTCCGCGCTCCAAAGCACCGACTGGCGAGTGAGGCCGTAGGTGAAAACGCAATGTCATATTTCTCTACCCATCTCGGACCATCGACTGCATCAACGGGTAGCAATGAGACTGGTACGTACCATAACCAACCTTCGGGCACGATGGCCAGTTTGGGATATGTGCCGATTGCTTGGCGCAGATTTTCAGGGAACAGTCCATCGCGAAGTTCTAAGGCAGCTTCCTGCCAAAGTTTGAAGTCATCCAAAATGAGTTTGCGGTTTTTGTCATTCCCCAAACCAAGAGTGGTGAGCAATTTGACTAACTTCTTTTGCACGTCAATTGCTGGTCCTACTTCAAATCGCTCGATCGTCGACTTCGTTATCAGATACGCTTCAACCGTGGGACTGGGCTCAGTTGTCACAAGGATAAAACGCAAAACGGCTTCGTCCTCTGCGAGTTTCTTCTTCAGTGAAAGGATGTCATCCGATTCGAGAAGCATCTCAGGGATCGCGAGTCTAGAAATCGTGAGGACATGAAAAAGCGACTCTAGTTTGAGTGAAATGGTTTCTAGTTCTTTAAATTGAAGCAGTTCATTTTTGGGGTGCTCAATTCTCTCCCAGGCGATCTTCTGTTGCGCGATGGAGGCTAAAAGGTCATTGCGTTGCTTTGACAGTACGCCGAGCTCAGGAATACGTCCCAATAGCTGTTTGCGCAGAGCAAGTTGGGTTTGGGATAGTTGTTCCTCGCGAGCTAGAACCAATTGGCGAGCAACAAATAGGCGATGTTTCCATGGAAGTGCTTGAAAGAATCGACGCTGAGAGCGATTTTCATATACAAGTGGAAAGTCACCTGTTTGGCTACGACGCATATTGAATTCATCATAGAGATTCCAGGCTGCACTTTGATCCGATTGCAAAAGAGTCAACGACTCAAGAGGCTCGATGGCCCAAGTGTTAGGAGAATCCGCAAGGATATCTTCCAGGTTCTTTCGAGCTTCGTCGACGGAGAGTAAATCACGTCGATACATGTCGAGCGTTTGATTGAGTCGATATTGCAGAATGGAGGAAACCCCGGTTGCATTGTTGCCGCGATAGAAAGCCATCGCCGTAACCATCGCTGCATTACCTGGAGCAACTTGGCCCCGCGAAAAATCAACGATTGCAGAAGCGTACGCGATTTGTGACACGACACGGGGCAGAATAACACCTCGTGTGCGGGTTGCGGCCAATGCTGTTTTTCCCAGCGAATCGCTGGCACCTTGATTTCCTACATTCGCGGCCAACTCACTTGCCGCAGCGAGTGCATAACAGAGCGGCACTCGCCGTTGTTTGCGACTCCAGTTCGCGATGGCCTGAAGTGTATTGAGCAACGTTGCATCTTGCAGCAAACAACCTACCGTCCCCATCCGCGAACTTATTTCCCCGAGAAGGAGAAACTGATCCATCTGGGCTGCACTTAACGAGCTCTCGAAAAGTAACTGAGAAGCGACTGGATAATTCTTGTCGAGGATTTGTAACTCTGCCTGAGCCAATAACGCAATTGGAGTTCCCGAATGGTCTACTCGATCAACGGTACTTTGCGAGTTCGATAAAATTTGCAAAGCGCGAGCGTTGTCGCCTACTGCTTGTTCTGCAAGACCTTGATTAACGCGAAAGCCTACATCAACCCACGGAATGCCACTCCCTTGCTCGTTTTGAATCGCCGTTTGGAACGCAAGCGATAGTGGTTGCTTGGGAGCCAACGGCCCGAGGATTTGATTGCGTCGATATTGCGCTAAGGCTAACGTTCGCAAAACCTCCCCAACATCAATGCGAACGACTTCTGCTGGGATCACGACGCCACCTTGCCGAACCGCATTAAGCGTATCGAGCTGGCCAATAGTACATGGGACAAATTGTGGCAAACTAACCACTTTAGCACCGCGTTGGCTGCTTCCCCATTGAATGCCGCGCATGGTGGCTGAGGCGTTATTCGCACCAACACCCGAAAGACCATTTCCATTGAGACGCGTCGACCAACCGACCAAATCCACCTGCAATGACATAGCGGCTTCATACTGCTGAAGCGCTAAGGTCAGGTTGCCTTGCTGATAGTAGCACTCTCCCGCCATGACCAGCGGTGCAATACTGTCGACAAACCGAATCGTCCCTACATGCCACGCGCGTTGAGAGGCTTCACGAAACGCCGCCAGTCCGTTTTCAAGCTCACCGTTTTCAAGTTGGGTAACACCCAAATAATACTCTTGGGATGGATATTGTTTGGTTTGCCCCGTTCCTCCTCCTTGATTTTGAGCGAAGGAGGGGATTGATAGCAATATCACCCCTATCAGGGTGTGAAGTGCGAGACGCCCCATGTGCGATAAACGCAAGAGAGGCGGAGACGAGATTGGGAGCATGCGGTCCATTCCACCAAAGCGAAATAGGTCGAAATTCGACGAGGCTTACAACGCCCTCATTAAGAATTGTAGCAAATCCGCCGATAATTCCTGAGGAAAAAGCAGGGTAATCTTTAACGCTTTTTCCCGAAGTGCCGAAAAATGGGTCAACAGAGCACTGGAATCGGGCCGATACCAGCATGGACTGACCGCGGAAAATGGGCGCCAGCGAGCGACCCGTTTGTGAACCCATCATCAAACCAAGTCGCGGACAGGCATCCCAAAGGATTCAGGAGATAGAGACATGGAAGCGACAAAACAAGACACCAACTGGACCCTCGTTCTAGCTGGTTTGACGTTGGTTGGCGGTTTGGTCACTTCGACCGGATGCCAAGTTTCTGTGGCAGGTCAAACCATTCCAAGTCCATATTATTTGCATGACGATGTGCAATACTTCCCAGCTGGCCCAGAAAACAAATTGGCCAACGAAACAGCGGCTTTGAAAGCTGCTGCTGCCGAAGCAAAATCACAACAACGTCGCTAATACGGAAGTTGTGATGCCCGCTCGCCAGCGGTGTAGTAATCAACGATAATGGAAGTGGTACTCACGCAGTGGCTATTGCGTAGTGCCACTTTAGTTTTGTGTCGTTGAGCCTCTTGGTTGTTAATGCTGGGGTTGCGGATGCGGACGTGTGGTACTTGTCCATTCTGCGGTCTATTGTGCGATGGGATAACTTTTCCATCCCAGTCGACAACTGCGCAAGCGGATACGTTGCCCAATCAGAACTGCGAGCGCTTGACTCGTGGTTGGCTATTGTCGCAACCTAATTCCGCGTGGCATTTGAAGCCAATGCGCCACGGTCGTATCTCCGAATCGCAGGCGGCAGTGAGCGAAGCGGCTCAACTTATCGCTCAATCGCGGCGTCCTCTGTTTTGCGGGCTTGGTACCGACGTAGCCGGTATGCGTCAAATCGTGGATTACGCCCGACATGTCGGCGCCATCCTTGATCATCAGCATAGCGATGCCTTGCAAGTAAATCTCAAGTTGTTGCAACATGGCGGCTGGATCAGCACTACACTGTCGGAAATTCGTTTTCGCGCCGATGTTATTGTGTTGGTCGGCGATGGTGTGCTGGAACGATTCCCAAGGCTCCTCTCCCTACTTGCGGATGGAACCAAGCCAGCACCTAAGATTTTTTGGCTGGGTACTGATGATCTTCGCTTTCGCTCTCTCGCTTTGTTGCTGCCCGAGCTCGAAACCATCTCTTTGAAAAAATCGGAGTGGCTCTCAGCATTGTCTGAGATACATGCACGTTTCTCGAAGCGAACTTGTAGAGATTCTGCAGCTCCAATCGCAAATGAGAATAAGAACTCTCTGGCTGCATTGGAAACAGCTTTGGCGGGTTCGAAGTATGCAGCTTGGATTTGGTCCGCTGCGGATTTCTTGGCCGATGGTGATGATCTCATTCTCGATTCACTGCTGCGAGTGGTCACACGCCTAAATGAGTCAACACGCTCAGCGGTGCTGCCGTTGGCTGGTAGTCACGGAGACGTTACTGCACAGCAGGTATGTACCTGGAAGACAGGCTTTCCGTTGCGACAAGTGTTGAATAAGGTGGAAGCCGACTACCAACCTCAGCGGTATCGCGCGTTGAATGTGCTCAAGAAAAACGATTGTGATTCGGCTGTCTATGTTTCCGCGTTCGAGCCGATTGAGCCGCCGGAAGAATTTTGGAATGTGTCTGGGGTGAAAGTGATTGTGGGGCACCCTGCACTAAAGTCTGCTCTGCGGGCTGATTATTTTTTCCCTACGGCAATCCCTGGAATCGATCACGATAGTCATCTCTTTCGCGGAGATGGCGTAGCCGTGGTTTCACTCAATGCTAAACGAGTTGCGTTAGCGCCGTCGGTCGCCGAATGGTTCGGCAACTTGCTGAATGAACATGTGGCGCAGGGTGGTCCGTCCCCCTCTCCAAGTGCATGAGAAAAGGGACATGACATGTGGACACGGCTGCGCGGCGGAAAAGTTTATGATCCCAATGCCAATGCGACTGGTACGGTACGTGATTTGTGGATTTGCAATGGCGTAATTGCCCAGCCCTCCCCCGGACTTATTCCCGATCATGATATCGATGTTCATGGTTGCATCGTTATGGCAGGTGCGATCGATATGCATACGCATATTGGTGGCGGCAAAGTCAACTTGGCTCGTATGTTGTTGCCTGAGTTCCAGCACGCACGTTTGGCCCCGGCTGAACGCTGGGAAGAACGACAAAAGCTTGGCCCAGTTCCTTCCACGTATGCCACCGGCTGTCGGTATGCAGAGCTAGGTTATACCGCCTGTTTTGAACCAGCCGTATTACCCGTCAACGCGCGTCAATCGCATTTGGAGATGGCGGATACTCCGTTCCTGGATACGGGTGGCTATGCCATGTTGGGGAACGAAGATTATTTGTTGCAGTGTATTGCCGACAAACGGCCCCAAGCGGAAATCAATGATTTAGTGGCTTGGACTTTGCAAAGCACGCAATGCTTGGGAATCAAAGTCGTCAATGCGGCTGGCATCAATGCGTTCAAGTTCAATCAACGTTCGCTAGATGTCCACGAACCGAACCAACATTATGGTGTGACCCCTGCACAAGTTTTGGGGACACTATGTACCGCCTTAGAAGACTTAGATGTACCACATCCTTTGCATGTGCATTCGAGTAATTTGGGTATGCCCGGGAATATTGAATCGACTTTGGCTACCATCGAAGCGACAGCTCCCCATCGAGTTCATTTGACCCATGTGCAGTTTCACGCTTATGGAGCAGAGGGTGTGCATGGCATGAGCTCTGCTGCAGCACGTATTGCTGAAGCGGTGAATGCCAACCCACGTCTGTCAATTGATGTGGGGCAAGTGGTATTTGGGCAAACGGTGACGATCTCCGGTGATACGATGTTTCAGTTTCGCCAATGCGGAGTCGCCAAACCTCACAAGCCATGCATTGTCGATATCGAGTTAGAGGGTGGTTGCGGCGTTGTCCCCTTCCGATATGAACAAAAGCAATTCGTAAATGCGTTGCAGTGGACGATTGGGCTAGAAATTCTGCTGTTAGTGAAAGATCCCTGGAGAGTCTTTCTCACCACCGATCATCCCAACGGAGGTTCCTTTACCAGTTATCCTCACTTGATCGCCTTGCTTATGGATCGAAGTTATCGCGAACGCATCTTGGCTGAGCTACATCCTGATGCGGTTGCCTCGAGTCAACTCAAGGGAATTGATAGAGAGTATACGCTGGAAGAAATTGCCATTTTGACAAGGGCTGCACCAGCCAAAATACTGGGCATCAAAAATCTTGGACATTTAGGTGTCGATGCGCAAGCGGATATAACCGTCTATCGCCCCAACTCGAATATCGAGTCGATGTTTGCCTGTCCGCATTTGGTCTTGAAGCGAGGTAAGGTGATCGTTCGAGATGGTGTGATCGTCGATTGGGTGAGTGGTGGAACCCATACCGTGCGCCCGCAATGGGAGCGAAAGGGAGTCGAGCGATTGCGCGGCTACATGGAACAGCATCACACGTTAGCTATGGAGCAGTTCGTTATCTCCGATGAAGAGTTAGAGCTGCGAATTGGCTCACCGCTGACGATTCACCCACTGCTCCATACACGGCGAAGCTAAATGAACGACGCATTGAGAAAAAGGGCGAGTGAGCCATGATCATCAATGGTGTGGAGATTGAAGATACCTTTGCAGAAGCTTTTGGCATGAAGGTTTCGCGGCTGATCATTACAGCTCTGGAACCTGCGTGGGCAAAACGTGCGGCGGCCGCCGTATCGGGCTTCGCAACTTCTGTTATCGCATGCGGTGTTGAAGCGGCAATGGAGTGTGAAATAGATCCTGCACACACTCCCGACGGACGGCCTGGTGTATCGGTCTTGTTTTTTAGTGTTTCCACCAAAGAGTTGGAAAAACAATTGCCGCGTCGTATTGGGCAATGCGTACTTACATGCCCCTCGACAGCTTTATTTTCCGGAATGGATGGAGAACGGCAGATTGGCTTAGGTGGTAAAATTCGATACTTTGGCGATGGTTATCAGATGTCTAAAGTCATCAATGGCCGCAGGTTTTGGCGCATTCCGGTCATGGATGGCGAATTTTTATGCGAAGACACCACAGCCGTTTGTCCCGCTGTAGGTGGTGGGAACTTTCTTATTATTGCTCGCGATCAACGCACTTGTTTGCACGCATGTGATGCGGCGGCAGAAGCGATTGATCCGATCGCAGGAGTTATTGCACCCTTCTTCGGAAGCGCAACTCGTTCGGGATCCAAGGTCGGGTCGAAATATAAAATGCTAAGCGCTTCAACGAATGAAGCGTTTTGTCCTTCGCTACGAACTGTCGTCGGGTCGGAACTGTGCGATGGTGATGGGGCTGTTCTCGAAGTGGTGATCGATGGCCTGAATGCAGACCTTGTCCGTCAGGCTATGCGGATTGGAATCGAAGCGGTATGTCGCTTGGGAACAGCGGGAGGGATTCGCAAGATCACGGCCGGTAATTATGGTGGTAAGTTAGGCCAGTATCATTTTCGATTGCACGAGGTGCTCGCATGAGTGGAATCGAGTTAACACTGCGACATCCATACGCTGGTATCCTCGATGCTTCTGCGTTTCTCCCGGAGCGATTGTTTTCACTATCTACGGCTGCGATTGAGCAGATCGAAGTAGATGTGGGGGGCCAGAAAGAGGCGCTTGGGCATTTCTTTTCTGTTTCCGCCATCGAGAGCGATCGCTTGGTAATCCAAGGCCCAGTGATGAATAGTTGTCGCTGGGGTGCAGAGATGTCATGCGGCAGACTGATTGTCGAATGCGATGTAGGCGATGAAGTGGGATTAGGTTTGCGTGGTGGAACCATCGAGATTCGAGGCAATGTGGGCTCCCACTTGGGGTGCGGCATGCGGCATGGATCGATCACCGTGTCGGGCAATGCGGGAGATTATGTCGGGGCTCCCAGCTTAGGACAACGCCGTGGAATGCGCGGTGGCATCATTACGATCGAAGGCAATGTTGGACAGAGAGCTGGAGATTGCATGCGCCGGGGCACCATCATTGTGCATGGCGATGCGGGGGATTATTTGGCAGCTCGCATGATCGCGGGAACGATTGCTGTTTGCGGACGAGTTGGCAAACAGGCTGGTGCACTGATGCGTCGCGGCACCGTTTGGGCTCCACAGCTTCAGCCTGCGAGCATTGTTTCCAGTTTCTCATCAGGACAACGCGTGCAGATTCCGCATCTCGCGTTGTGGTATCGTTGGCTCGCTTCGATCGATACTCGCTTTTCTCATTGGGCTCATGCAGAAACGTATGCGCATCGCTGGCTGGGGGACGCGGCGGTACAGGGATTGGGCGAGTTCCTCTCCCCAATTGCTGCATAAGTGGCTAAGCGGCCGTTATGTCATTTAGTCGACGGTCACATAAGCGGCTTGTAGAAATTGCAGCTGCCGATAAAGCATCTTGACGGATGGGAGTGGGCAACCAGCCTGTTCTGCGGCAGCCAAGGGCTTGGCGTAAATCGCCTCCAGCTCCATCGGCCTGCGAGCACGAAAGTCTAATCGCATACTACTGTCATAAGGCACCATGTTTTTGGTTTGCACCATGAGCTGAGTCGTGAACTCAGGTTCGATCAACTTGCCACATGCCCCTGCCCCGCTTCTGACTTCTTCCATCAGAGTGAAGACCAACTCTGCTGCAGCCGCATTATTCATGATTTCGGCGGTCGAGGCATTTAAGGCGACGCTCAAGCCATTGTAGGGAATGTTCCACATTAGTTTTCGCCAACGTGCTTCGAGCATGTCGGGAATTACTTTCAAGTCGATGCCAGCTCGTTGAAAGTCGGTTGCAATCTGTTCGGCGACGTGTGGAGTTTGTGAGTGGACTTGAGAGTCTAGCGAAGCCCAGCCCAGGGTGATTCGGCCGAAGTCCAAATGATGAATGCGTCCCGGACCAATTTTGTTGCTGCACAGAAAGCAGCAACCGCCCAAGATGCGCCCTTTTCCGAACTCTGCTTCTAATTCTTGTTCTATTCCAAGACCATTTTGCAATACGACAACCGCGGGCTCGCCTGGTGTCTCCGCAATCCACTGCTTGAGCCGGCCATTTTCGGTGGTTTTAGTAGCCAGCAGCAGAACATCGATTGGTGGTAGCTGCGAAACATGGGACACAACATTCACTGGGTTCAAGTGAATATGTTGATCGCGCGTTTGCAAATGGAATCCATGTTGCCGGATATGTTCAAAGTCGCTGCGGGCAACAAAATGCACATCGCAACCATGGTGGGCTAACATGATGCCGTAGTAGCCACCCAAAGCCCCAGAGCCAAAGATGGCATACCGCAGTGGTTTAGTGTTGGTCACAGAGTCAGACATTACTGCGCATCAGCCATCGCATTGAGAGCGATCACGGCTCGATTCTGTTCTTTTTCCAAGTACAGACGACCATACTTCACGTTCACGTGATCCCATGGGAGTTTATCCGTGAGCTGATACGGTTCATGCATTTGCTTCTCAATATCGATCCCCGCATCATTGAGAGCTGTCCACCAACGTTCGGGTACTAGGTTTTCGGTCCAACCATCCATGCGAGCTCCGCGACGCCACGCTAATTCAATGGCGGAGCCTGTACGGCGGTCACCTCGGGACAAAACACCTTCTAGCAAACTAGTTTCGATGTTGTGGCATTTGATGGTGACAGAGCGAATTGTTTTTTTGCTGTAGAGATACTTGTGCGCCCATTGGAAATATTCTCGACGCTGCATGCCATTCCATTGATAGGGCGTGTGAGCTTTAGGAACAAAGTTTGAAACGCTTGCTGTAACTTTGGCATAACGACCGCGAACTTCTTTGCCGATTTTGGCAATCGTTTCGGCCATTTCAACGATACCATCCAAATCGACCGGACGTTCACCGGGCAGGCCGCACAAGAAATAGAGTTTGACGCTTTCGTAATTGTTGCGGAAAGCTGTTCGACAACCTTCGTACAAGTCTTCGTTTTTGATCTTCTTGCGAATTTGTTCGCGCATGTCATCGCGAGCAACTTCTGGCGCCAGAGTTAAGCCGCTGCGTCGGTCATTGCCCACCAACTCGGCCAGCGTTCGCAATTGCTCGTTGACGCGAAGGCTCGGTACCGAGACACCGACACCCAAAGGTTTGAATTCGGCTTTGAGTCGCGTTACCAACTCTTGGAAATGAGGATAGTCGCTACTCGACAGCGAAAGGATACTGATTTCGTTGAAGCCCGTGTTGCGATAACTTTCCAGAGCCGCATTGATAATCGTGTCGACTTCGCGGATACGAAGAGGCCGCTTGATAACAGTGCTTTGGCAAAAGCGACATTGCCATGGGCAACCACGCATGATTTCGATGGCGATGCGATCATGTACGCACTCGACCAACGGTACCACGGGCTTTACTGGAAGTGGAATCGAATCAAGGTCGCGAATGACAGAGGGCTCGACTGTTTCTGGAATATCGGGACGCGAACGGTTCAGGGCGATCAAGCGTCCATTGTGATATTCGGGAATGTAGAAGCGAGGCACATAGGCATAGGGAAGTTGCTTGGCCATAGTTGCGAGAGCTTCTTCGCGTTGACGTTGGCCTGCTTCACCTTCGAAGTATTGTCCATCGCGTTCCTGGATTTCCTTGCGAGCTTTTAGCCAGAGATCGCAAACCTCAGGCAACGCAGGCTCGCCGTCACCTGTGATGAATAGATCGATGAAGTCGGCCATTGGCTCAGGATTTTGACAGCACGGACCACCGGCAATCACCAAAGTGTGGGCTAAAGTTCGGTCCGTCGTGTGTAACGGAATTCCACCCAAGTCAATCATCGTTAATACGTTGGGTGAACTGATTTCATATTGCAACGAGAAACCTAAAACATCGAACTCGCATAGTGGCGTGAAGGTTTCCAGTCCGTAGAGTGGAATGTTGTGCTGACGCATTAATTCTTCAGCATCAGGCCATGGAGTAAAGGCTCGTTCGCAGGCCCAATCTTCGCGAGAATTCATCAACGAATAAAGAACCTGAAGGCCGTGATGGCTCATGCCGATGGTGTAGGCGTCTGGAAACGCCATACAGAGTTTGCCCGCTACTTCAGCGTGGTTCTTACGCACGCTATTGGGTTCACCACCGACATACTGACCTGGAGTGCGAACCTTGGGAAGAACATATCGAGTCACTCGATCCTTGATAGCTTGATTTAGCATCTTCAGGGCATCCAGATTTAATGGGCGTGGGTAAAACCGTTGAGGCTATTGTTAACTTTCCGTGCTATTGGGCGTTGCCTGCACGTACAGCAGTCTCAATTGATGTAGTACGGACTTGAGCATGTCGTGCTCTTGTCCGGTAAGATTTCGGACCGTTTTTTGTTGAAGCACTTCCAACAAGTCGATGTAGTACTTCGCATAATCCATGCGTTTATCGGCTGGATCAAACTGTCCCATTGCGGCCACACATTGTGTAGCGAGTCCACTAACCAACGTTTCAAAGTTGGCTGGAGGTGGTGGAGGAATGGTTGAGGTATCAGGTTTGTCAGTCATATTCTCAAACGACTCCGTGAAGTGACTCTAAATCTTGAGATCAGACGATTTCGATGGTATCCGTCGCTCTGCCACCCTTGCGTCGTGCGTGTCGATTGATCGCCGCGCCGATAAAGGCAGAGAACAGCGGATGTGCGGCTGTCGGTTTTGACTTGAACTCAGGATGGAATTGAACTGCTAAAAACCAAGGATGATTGGTTAGCTCAAGTATCTCGACCAAACCACCATCAGGCGATGTGCCGCTGAAACGCATACCATGCGCTTCGAACTGACTGCGATAAACGTTATTGAATTCATAACGATGGCGATGACGTTCCTTGACTTGCTCGCTCAAGTAAGCTTGGTGTGCCAATGAACCTGGAGCCAAATTGGCTTTCTGGGCCCCCAATCGCATCGTGCCGCCCATTTGCGTAATTTCTCGTTGTTCATTCAGCAAACAAATAACTGGATGAGGCGAGTCTTTATCGAATTCTGACGAATGGGCACCTTGGAGGCCGACCACATTTCGCGCGAACTCGATGGCCGCACATTGCATACCTAAGCAGATGCCAAAAAACGGAATCTGTCGTTCGCGAGCGAAGCGGATGGATTGCACCTTGCCTTCGATACCGCGTTCCCCAAAACCACCCGGAATCAAAATACCGTCGTAGCCACTCAGCAAGCGTTCGGCACCTTCATTTTCAACATCAATACTCTGAATGCGCGACACGCGAACGTGGGCATGATGATGCAGGCCAGCGTGATCCAATGATTCATAGATCGACTTATACGCATCTTTGTGTTCTGCGTACTTTCCAACGACAGCGATACTGATCTCGTGCTTGGGATAACGCAAACGATGCAGAATGTCGTTCCACGGTGTCATATCAGGCTGACGAGTCGATAAGCTTAGACGCCGACAGATCAAATCATCGAGGCCATTTTCAACCAAGCTCAAAGGAACTTCGTAAATAGAGAAGTCTTTATCTTTCTCTTCGATAACCGCTTGAATGGGTACGTTGCAAAAGAGTGCGATTTTTTCGCGTTCTTCGCGCGAGATGCTTTGCTCACAACGGCACACGAGGATGTCGGGTTGAATGCCGATTTGCCGAAGTTGACCCACAGAATGTTGAGTCGGTTTGGTCTTGAGTTCCGCTGCCGCTTTGAGATAGGGAACTAATGTGAGATGAATAAAGAGGCAGTTTTCTTTACCCACATCGATTGGAACTTGGCGAATCGCTTCTAAGAAGGGAAGGCTTTCGATATCGCCGATGGTGCCGCCGATTTCGGTGATGACCACATCGGTTTCAGGCCCTGCCAATTTGTAAATGACACTTTTGATTTCGTTGGTGATGTGCGGAATGACTTGGACTGTTTTACCGAGGAACTGTCCGCGTCGTTCCTTTTCAATGACGGAGAGATAGATTTGCCCGGTGGTATAGTTCGAATCGCGCGTTAGCGGGCCGCTGGTAAAGCGTTCGTAGTGACCCAAGTCGAGGTCGGTTTCAGAGCCGTCATCCAAGACGTAAACTTCGCCGTGCTGATACGGGCTCATGGTCCCTGGGTCGACGTTGATGTAAGGGTCGAGCTTCTGCATGCGAACGCGCAAGCCGCGAGCCTCAAGCAGCATTCCGATGGAGGCGCTGGTGAGCCCTTTGCCGATCGAACTAACCACGCCACCGGTAACAAAAATGTGCTTCGTCATCCCTTTGCCCATCGCTCCTGAAGTTGATCTGCATTTGGGTGGTGGACACGCGTTTCCTGGGTACCCACTTTTTAGCCCCGATAACGATCTTACCAGCCACGCTGGCGTCTGACAAAGGCATCGTAGTCTTTGCGGGTATCAATACCTCGAGGTGCGTGCTCCACGACCCCCACTACAATGGAGTAGCCCGCCTGCAAAAATCGGAGTTGTTCAAGTTTTTCTGTCTCTTCTAGGGGGCTCCGTGGGACTTGGCCAACACCTAACAAAAATTCGCGGCGGTAGCCGTAAATTCCCAGATGTTGCAAATAGAGGGGGGGAGTTCGATTCAAAAAGTCGTCTTCCCAATTTCGTGGGTGTGGTATGACGCTGCGGCTGAAATAGATCGCGCGTCCCTGATGATCCAGGATCACTTTGACGCACGCGGGATCTTCTAAGTGTGAGCGATCACGAATGGGAGTGGCCAATGTTGCAATCGCAGCCTGTGGATTCTTTTCCAATAACTCGATGCATAGATCGATGGCTGCCGGGTCCATTTCCGGTTCATCACCTTGCACATTGATGATGGCATCAATATCAGTTCTTGCTCGCGCGACTTCGGCAACACGGTCGGTGCCGCTGGCCGCTTCAGGATCCGTCATCATCACTTTGCCGCCGAATTGAATTACAGCGTCCAAGATTCGTTGATGATCAACGGCCACTGTTACCCCTACAGGCTTTTTCGCTTTTACAGCAGACTCGTATGTGTGCTGTATTAACGGTTTACCTGTTTCCGCCAACAACATTTTCTCCGGTAGTCGTGTCGATGCCAATCTCGCAGGAATGACCACTTCTGCTCGAACAGTGCTGTAGTTTACTGAATTACCGCTCATGATATTCCTCCGTGCGTTCTTGAATTATGGTTTTTCAGTGATGGGGCATGTGCAAATCCAACGATGGCAACCCGGACATCCACTTCCATACTTTTGATGAATGGCGTAGCTGAGGTCAACACCCGCCACATTGGCAATGGTTGATAACCAAGCGATCACATCCGCAAACTCTTCTTCTTTGTTTTCTTGGGAGCCTTGTCGCAGGGCTGTAGCCAATTCGCCAACTTCTTCCATCAACCACATGAAGGTGCCGTCGATTCCGCGTTGAATATCTTTTTCAAAATACATCTCGCGGATCTTTTGTTGAAAATCTGCTAGGCTCACATCGGGTTTGGGTGAGTCGGACATGGTTGAACCTTGATTTCAAAATAGAGAGACTTGAGGATAAACAGACTTGGAAGTTTGATAGGGAACAAAAAGCAAAAAGGAATTACAACAGGGCAAGTACTGCAGTGGGCCTGAAGAATGTGGGCAGCACAATGTATGCACAAGATAATGGGATAGTTCGCGCAATGGGAGAGGCGATTGGGACCGTACCAACGCAAATAAACGAACTACTTATGGATTCTTGAATCGAGCCACAGAATATGGTCGCCAAGCGTTCCACCTGGCCCAGCATCGACCATCAACACGATCAATTCTATACCCTCAAGCGATACGGAAATATCCAGAGGTGCAGTTTGAGATGTAAGGACCGGAGACGTGTAAAGAGTTTCAAGTTTTCCATTCTTTAGTCCCAAGATTTTGACGATCGCTTGACCCGGGCTAGTGCTCCCTCTTTCCATAGGCAATGCCAAGGTGACCGTAGAGAGGAATTGCCCCGCCGATTTGTCCCAGCGATAGGCCGCCTGAGAGGTGGCATGCATGGCCAAGCCTTTTTCAACAATTCCTCGGCGACTTGTATCTTGTGAAACCATCAAACGTCTTCCATACACGTCACGATCGTTGGCCAGGGGCCATTTGGAAGTTAGCCAATCGACATGCTTGTAGCTTGAGGCTTCCATATCCGATAGAAAGCTCACCGATTTCGGGCGGTTGGTTAAAGATGCAATTGCGCTCGCTACTGCAGCGGGTTGATCAAGTGACTTTAGAACGACGCCACATCGCAATGTCATTTCGACAAAATCGCCTGGTTGAGTAACTCGCCATTGCGAACATGCGAAGAGACTACCATCTTTCCAGCCGATACGTCCGGGCGATTTGGTATTGGTCAACGGTGTTAGAATAGGGCTAAAAACGATCGCTTCGATTTCTTTTACCTCGAACTGTGCATCTTCATTATTGATCCGCAAAGTTTGAGAGCGGTCGGGCTGCAAGATTTCTCCTGACGATTCAGGCCACTGCAATATTCCCTCGGTCCATCCTCGACTTGACAGAAGCAGTTGGTCATTGCGACCCGTAGCGGTGGAGACACGATCCAGCAGTGAATACCATGCATCGGCTGAACCTGTTGGAGCGAGAATCACGGCTCGTAGTAGGGACTCAGGTATCGAAATGTTCTCCCACAAACTTGTCTGCAGAATGAATTGGTTTTTGTGGCGTTCTATGGCGGTAAAGGATAGGTAGCTTCCGTCAGTTAGAAGGGCAATGGGAAAACGTGTGGGGGCAGTGTGCACGCCAATCCGGCAAAAGTCTTGGTATGCGATCGAAGTTGTCTGGCCATCGGCGTTTAGGCCTAATTGCGAATTGTCTTGAAGTTCGAGAATCTGAGCTCGCGCGATAATGCGATCACCGAGCACGGCTTTTTGGCTAGGAACCTCGTCGGCACTACTTCGATTCGCCGCCGAATGGAGCCAGAAGATAAAAGGCAAAATCCATAATGGTCCAAGGCAGCGATTCTTTCGTACAAACATACTCGCAAAATCCTCGAACTAGCGTTGAAAAATAGGAAGGACGGTTCGCGGCATATTCAAAATCAAACAGGCCATCGCCGTGCCATACTCCGGTCCACTATGATCGAACCAGCTTCCGTCATCGTTCTGCATTTTCAAAACGAGGTCTCGAACTTGACTGTACCAATTTTTCCAAGCATCACCACCGCGAATCCAGT
>JAFLCP010000126.1 GCA_017303505.1 Planctomycetota bacterium
ACAATGCCCCCGATGCCTACAACCGCACAGCGATGCAACTTCTCAATTCTCCCCTACATGGCGAACGCTGGGGAAGGCATTGGATGGATATCTGGCGATACGCGGATTGGTTCGGACGCCGCTATGTTCCCGATGTCTGGAACAGCGCACCACAGATCTGGCACTGGCGAGATTGGATCGTACGTTCAATCAATGACGATGTTGGATATGATCAAATGATCCGCGAAATGTTAGCTGCCGACGAAATCAATCCCGGCGATCCCAACTCGGCGGTAGCCACGGGATTCCTTATCCGCAATTGGTACGCACTCAATCCGAACGATTGGATGCGCAGCAATGTAGAACACACAGGCAAAGCATTTTTGGGCCTGACGTTCCAATGCGCTCACTGTCACGATCACAAATATGACCCCATCACTCAACAGGATTACTTTCGCTTTCGCGCTTTTTTCGAACCAATTGGAATACGACAAGATCGACTACCGGGCGAACCAGATCCAGGCCCGTTTCAAGAATACGAGTACAGCACACAACGCAAGGTTCAACGCTTAGGTATCGTTAGCATTTTTGACAAGAACCCCGAAGCCAAAACATACTTTTACACAAACGGTGATGAGCGAAACAGAGAAACGGACCATCCCACTCTCCCTCCCAATGTCCCGCAATTTCTTGCGCAACATTTTTCTCCACCTAAAGCGCTTTTACAACTTCCCGCTCCTGCTTATTACCCAGGTCTCAACCCGCAACTTCGAGAAGCAATGACCAAAGATCTCGAGAATAATGTCCGCACCGCCGAATCGGAACTTCGACACGAAAAATTGACATTCGAAACTTCCTCGAACGCCCCTCAAGTTCTTGAGACCCAAGCTAAACTTCAGCGTTTAGAAACAGAGTATCAATCTGCATCCGCCAACGAAGACACCAGCAATCAACCCTTTGACTCTCATTCGCTTCTCCTCAACGCCACCACTGGACGAAGGATGATCTATCGCTCTCTACCAGAATTCACTCAACCTCTCTCTGAAACTCATATTTCTTTCGACATCTCCGTTCGTTCAAAATTTCATTTCAATTTCCAACTCACCCGCGACAGCTCCAAGGGCTTGACCGCCTCCTTCGTTGGCTTTGAGAATGGGGAAATTCGCGCCTACAAACCCAACTCATTCGACGAATTTGTTGTGACCAAATTTGACGAATCCCAATCGGCTCTCTTTCACATCAATGTACGTATCGTCCCCCAAATCGACCAAGCCGAACTCACCGTTCTGGAGTTATCACGTAAAGTAGCACTAGCGACGAAAATCCCAATCGCACTGAACCAATGGAATCCCTACCAAAACCTAACCCAAGGCATCCTATTTGACGCTCGCCCAGGCGCTCTCGCGGCGATCGACAATTTTTCCATAAAGTCACAACCAACATCATCAACGAACAGCGATTTAATCCCCATCGTCCACTTCGATTTTGATTCTTCGGAACTCAGGCTCGAATCTGACATTATCACCGCACCTCACTGGCAATCGCTTTCGTTCAGCATTCCACCTGCCGATTCGCGAATCGTCCGTCGCATTCCCAACGCAACCCAGTTGCTGCTCGAAAAGGAAATCGCCCAAGTGCGCCGCTTAGTTCATCGCCCCAAGCTGAAACTGCAGCAAGCGGAAGCCAACCTCATCGCCGCTCAAACCCATCTCGCCGCACACCGTGCAACCGTTCAAGCGGATGATCAGAAATTCCGAACAGACCACAATAACACAAGCGAAATCATCGATCGTGAACTCGCCAACCATGCCCAAACACAGCAGCGACTTGCGGAACTACACACTCAAGAAGCAGCCTGTTTGGCAAGAGAAGTCGCGTTAACTGACTGCGAAGCTAAACCCCACGATGCAGCTAATCGACTCACTGAAATTCAAACTGCACAAACAGCTTGGGCAAACGCAAACATCCTTCTTGAAAAAGCTCGTCAAGCATCCCATCAACCAGTAACCGGAGATTATCAACCACTTACGCGAAGCTATCTCCCGCAGAGTACCGGTCGCCGGACAGCACTTGCCCAGTGGATAACACACTCAAGAAACCCACTCACTGCGCGAGTCGCCGTGAACCATATTTGGATGCGACATTTCCATAAACCACTTGTCAACAATGTATTCGATTTTGGTCGAAGTTCCCCCGAGCCGCGTCAACTACAATTACTTAACTGGCTCGCTGCAGAACTCATTGAATCCAATTGGAGCATGAAACGGATCCACTATTTGATCGTCACCAGTGAGGCATTTCAGCGATCGTCATCTGGCAATAATCCCATTGCATCTGCAGTAGATCCCGACAATCAACTCTACTGGCGAATGAACACAGGGAGACTTGAGGCCGAAGTGATCCGAGATTCTATTCTCTATATCGCAGACTCACTTGATCTTCAGTTCGGTGGACAAGAACTGGAGAATAATCTCTCATTCACAACTCACCGCCGATCCATCTACTATTGCTGCCAGCCTGAAGAAGATGGAAAGAGTCCTTTGGGTCAACTATTTGACGGACCAGACCCAACGGATTGTTATCGGCGTACACGCACGATTATTCCGCAACAAGCGCTCGCACTGACAAACAGTTCAATCATTCATCAAGCAGCTCAAAAATTGGAAGAAAAATTGCGACCAACCGTCGCGAACGCACCTCTCCCGCAAGTATTCATCGAAGCTGCATTTCAATCCATTCTTAATCGTTCACCATCGCAAGTTGAAATGGATTCCTGTTTGGCGTTCCTACAGCCCCCAGCCTCTGACCTTTCCGTCGGCTCCTCAACAAACGAAACGGCAAATCGACAGCGCTGTGCAAGCTTACTCCGTGTCCTCTTCAACCATAACGACTTTATCACAGTACGCTAAAGGTGCGAAATGTTTCCTCGCCGCAATAACTCAGTTGGTGCTTGTCGTCCGTCGAAGTCGCGTCGTGCTTTCCTAGCGGACCATGGACTTGGTTTCACGGGCTTGGTTCTCGGCTCGATGCTCTCGACGGAGCGCAGCGTTTTGGCGAATGCTGCGTTTGATGCTTCGCGCGCCGCCGTTGCAAAATCCGTGATCTGGATTTTTTTGTCAGGTGGCTACAGCCATCTCGAAACGTTTGATCCCAAACCCGCGCTCAACCGATACGCTGGCCTGACCTTCGACAAAACACCTTTTGAAAACCCGGTCAATTCTCCTCTGCACAGAAAGCGATTCCGATCTGTTCCAGCTGAGGAGATCAATGTTCGCGATGTCTATCCCACCATTTATCCTATGCAAATAGGCTTTCGTAAACATGGTGAAAGCGGCATTGAAATCACGGACTGGTGGCCAAACTTGAGCAAATGTGTTGATGACTTATGCTTCGTTCGCAATATGTGGACGACCGACAATGATCATGCTGCCGAAAATCAAATCCACACTGGTCGCCATCGACTCGATGAGACTCAGCCGAGCATCGGCTCCTGGGCTACATACGGGCTTGGTTCATTTAATGACAACTTACCCAAGTATGTCGTGTTGGGTGGCCCCACTCACTCCAACACAAGACAATCCATTGACTCGTATTATCTCGGCCCTCAACATTCGGGTGTTCCGATTGCATTGGACCCCAAAAATCCTCTTCCCTTCGGACAACGATTTGGCGAACAATCTGCTATCGAACAAGCCCAAGAATTCGAACTGATACACCGCCTCAATGGCCTAACCGCACTCGAATATCCAGAAGATGCCGAACTCAGTGCTCGAATTCGCGCTTATGAATTAGCCTACCGCATGCAGTCTGCTGTCCCTTCTGCTGTAAACGTCAATAACGAAACGGAAGCGACACGACGTCTCTATGGTTTGGACAATGAATCCACCAAAATTGCAGGGGAACGTTTACTGGTCGCCCGTCGACTGATTGAGGAAGGCGTTCGCTTCGTCCAAGTGTTCCCTTCAGCTTATGGCACATGGGACTCTCATCAAAAGCTTAAAGAAAATCATAGTCGACTCTGCCAATCAGTCGATCTTCCCACTGCAGGCTTATTGCTCGACCTAAAACAAAGAGGCCTTATGGATGATACACTTGTCGTTTTCTGTACAGAATTTGGACGGACTCCTGGACTCGAACGACGCGGTGGTGGCATCGATGGAAGAGATCACCACCCAAACGGTTTTACGATTTGGCTAGCCGGGGCGGGGGTTAAAAAGGGGTTCGTTCATGGTGAAACTGACGAACTTGGCTATCACGCGTTAGGAAGTGGACATTATGTTACCGATCTGCACGCCACAGTTCTTCATTTAATGGGCATCAATTCCCGGTTGCTCGAAGTTCCCGGTCGGAGAAGACTCGACATCGATCATGGCAACGTTATGACCGAATGCTTGACTTAACGCGCTCTTCGAACCGAAGCGCTACCTCCGTTAAATGCTTTGCGCGAGGGCAAACACAAATATCATCCCGCAAAAATCTTTCTCGCCAAGACTAGCGGCTCGCTTCTACATTTTTCTACAATCTTGCATAGCGTAGCAACTGCCGTAGCCATCGTTTGGAGCGTTTATTAACCGCTTGCCAACGCGTGCCACTATCGTTAAATCGTGATCTGATGAATCTGTTGGTCCCACACTCATTTTGTTTAGCCTTGTTTTCGCAAGAGAACATTCTGCTTGATGTTGTAGAAGACATTTCAACAGCGGACGAAACAACCTTAGACGCATTGATCCGCGACATTGATGCCGCACTACGCGACGAAGCGCCTTATGCTCCCCCACCACTTGATATTCAGGCTGCTAAATGGAGTTTGGGTATCTTATACTGGGGCTGCAAAACACTTTTGAACCGATTTGAGACTCGAACACAGTTGCCAGATTACTTGCGGCATTCTGAACCTGATGGTAAGTCCATTGGTCATCATTGGTCCGTTGATATTGGTCTCCGTTTTTTATCCGATCTCATTCGCCGCACCAAAGCCGCAGCTGCGGACGATTCGCTGATCGCAACGCTTCTCGATGTGGGAGCGAGTTGGCCCTATTCCTCAATCGGAACAACCTCGACCTGGAACGATGAACGCCTACAGCTGATCTTGAGCGATCCGTGCTTGCGCCATCTGCTTTTCGATCGAATCGAACAACGACACGATGTTCTCCATTCGCAACTCACGCAAATCGCTGAGCTTTACCAACGACACATAGCTTTACCGCCATCCACACTTTGAAAGGCCAATCGATTGAACGAAAATTGGTTACCGTTTGCTGCTGCGATTCGCACTGAAGTCCTAGAGCCAATTAAGTCACGGCTCATTGGCAAAGACGATATCGTTGAAGTCCTAGGTATCTCATTGGTCGCTGGCGAAAATACATTCCTGCTAGGACCACCGGGCACTGGCAAGAGCGCCCTTGTTCACGAACTCGCCGCCCGCCTTGGTGGCCGTTCGTTCGATTATCTATTGACGCGTTTTACCGAGCCCAGCGAATTGTTTGGTCCATTCGACTTGCGAAAGTTGCGTGAGGGTGACCTGATTACCAATACAGAGGGTATGTTGCCAGAAGCCGATTTTGTGTTCCTCGATGAACTTCTCAATGCAAATAGCGCAGTTCTCAATAGTCTACTTGCCGCCCTCAACGAACGCGTTTTTCGACGTGGTCGGGAGAAAACAAAATTGCCAATGCTCATCGCCATCGGCGCCAGCAACCGCTTGCCTGAAGATGAAGCATTACAAGCGTTGTTTGATCGCTTTCTACTCCGCGTCCATTGTGGCAATGTGGAAACGGATCGTCTCGGAGAAGTCCTAGATGCAGGACGAGCTCGCGAAAGAAATGTTGAATCCGCTTCGAATCTCTCTGTAGCTGCTATCCGCACACTTCAAACAGCCATATTGGACGTCGACTTATCACTGGCACGTCCTGCTTTGATCGAAATCATCAAACAACTTAGGCAGGCCGGTATGTCGATCAGCGATCGACGCGCTGTTCGTCTACAGCGAGTCATTGCAGCCAGCGCTGTTGTGTCCGGTCGCACAATAGCGCTTGCATCAGATCTCTGGCCCCTACGGATGATTTGGGATGCACCAACACAAATTGAAATGCTTCATAGTCACGTTCAGAACGTGATCGAAAAATTTTCCAAGAAAGAGTCGCTTGAGGATGCCAGAGAACATCCTTTAGCAAATCCAGACCGTGGCCCCGATCCGGAACTTCTTAATCGTTCTCTGGAAGCCTTAGCACATGCCGAGGGAACTACAAATATCGCTGATAGCCTTTCTCTGATCGCCGCTCGAGTCGAATGGGTACAAAACGACTCAGCTCGCGATCATCTTCGTCAGAAAGTCAACGACTTACGCACGAAAATCACTACTCCCAAATAAACTTCAATGACGAACCCAAGTTCCCCGAAATCAAATTATCGGTTTATTCGAATTCCAGTGGAAACTGCGGAATCGGTAATCGGTTCGTTATTGGAGTTTCCTTTTTACATTTCGCAACAAGCACAACATTATTGGCTTCGATACTCGGCTGATAACGAACTTTGCCGTGCTGCCGCGTTATCTATTCCAGCGGAACACTTCTCGCTGCATGCCGAAGATTATTTGGTTCCAAACGGTGCGCAAATTGCCACAGAACGGCTTCCCAAACTCACCTGGAATTCACTCCGAGACTTTGTGAAACTCCGCCTTCCACGCGTCAACCTAGCAGGTCGTCTGCAAGCCAAACAGATTGCTGTTTGGGAACTCCACCGAGGAGGAAAAGAACAAGCCGCCGAAGCTGCTTTGTATGATGCTGTTGCCTTGAATCAATGGCTGACAACCGCTTCCGCAGCCAGAGTGGCCTCACTTCGCTTTTGCACAGCCGCGATAGCACACGATACTGTCAATGCGAGACATGACACTTCTGCAATCGTGTTCGTCGTTGGTAAACCCCTTCCACCAATTCCTTGTCAGTTTCTTTGCAAACACGGAAGAATCTTTATTCCCGCCGGCTACCACTGGGTTCCCAGTCTCGACTCATCCATCGTCGAGCAGTCGTTTGGCGTGCAGCTCGATCAATGGCTTTTGTGGACGGTCGATTTCGGATGGACGTTACTCGTCGAGAATCATTGCCTCCCGTTATCTCGCGCGTCGTTGCGCGCAACATTGAAGGAAATGTCGACGAGCAATTAGCATGACAACTTTGCCATTAATGTATTTGGATACCCCCAACCCTTCACTCTGGAACTACCGAGACCTTGGGGATGTATTGGTGTGGGGTGATACAGGTGAGACGATCATGCTCGCCGCGAACGCCGCTGCCCTATGCCAATCTCTATTGCGTGACCTCAAAGGGCTTCCGTCCCTTACGGCCATACTTTTCGTATCCGATGCGTTAAGCAAAGGTTGGAACCGCCCCCTTGCGTATCAACGGGTAGAATTATTGCGCAGTTCCATCGCCTCTCGCACAAGCAAACACGACAAAGATGCGTTTTCACACGTTGTTGACTGGTTAGTATCATTGGGCCAACTGTCGACAGACTTACGTAAAGGCATTCATGCACAATGCGCATTTTTGGCGGAAATTTGGGAGAAGTTTCCCGCCGCGTCATTAGAAATTGACCAGCAAGATGCCGAAATAGCCATTGCCTGGCTCAATCTATCTGTTAACGAACGCGTTGAATTCGACACAGCGACAGTCGATATATCGAGCTATCGAAGCAAGAAGGCCGTTCAAGCTCTCGAGTACGCTTCGTTATTGACGATCGATGAGAAGGCGATTCGAAATCGCTTGAATACGGGGATTGGTTCGGTCACCGAATTACCCATCCCAGCAGACCCCATAGAAATCAAAGATCCTGTAACGCAATTGTTAAACAAACTTCACCAGGATACCCCCAACAGTGAACAGGGATTTCTTGCCAGTCTCGCTTGGGAACTCTCCTCACTGATCGCACTCCCTCGAAAACCAAGCGAACCCGACGATTTGCCGATCGGCGGCGTCAGCGACATCTCGAATCGTGGTAATCCCGAACGGCTCTTGATGACAGAACTGGCTGCAGAGCCCGATCTGCTCATCGCGAGAATCGCTAACGGTCAAGCTCTTTATTTGAGACGCGAGTCTCCCCCCAAGCCACGCCCGCAAACTCGCAATATTCTGATCGAAAACGGAATCAGATGCTGGGGAGAACAACGCTTTACGATGTTGGCATTTGCGTTTGCGATTGCTGCTTCCGAAGAGAAACGCGTCGCGCAAGTACAAATCACCACTCTCGCTGGTCACGAATTGTTTGACGAAGATTTCACCACCACAGATGGTTTGGCAAAAGCGTTGGAACGGTTATATCCTGCTCCGCATCCTGGTCAAGCTTTGGAGAACCTAGTACAGCGATACCATAGAGAGAAACTGCCTCTATTGGAACCACTGCTCATCGTGACTGCAGCCACGGCTAATGACCCACAATTTGCATCGAAAACCAAACTGTTACCAACACCGTACCTCTTAGCTGTTGTCGAACCTGATCGATGGGTCGAGATTCGCGAACAGACAGAACGCGGAAGTGCGGTTTGGAAGCGATTGCAATTAAAACCCGCTGTACGAGCCAAGCCCAAACCACCCCCATCAGACGCACCGCAGTTCACGAAATTGATTTGCAGCCCTCTCCGTTTTTTGAGTGACATGAATGCTTCTTTTGTACAAGCATTTCAAAACGCTAACTACCCTGGTGCTTGGCTGCTCAATAAACAATGTCGACTTTTATACTTCAATCTTCGAGGGTCCGGCGGTATCGAACTTGGTTCGCTTCCCACAGACAATGTCATTGCTGCCTGCACACCGACAAATGATTCGATTCAATTGGTGTTAGAGCTAAATGGTCGCTCTGATAATGAAGTGATTCATTATTTGGCACACGTTTCACTCTACGATGGAATTCGTTGCCAAACGCTAGAACTAGCAAGCGCCTCACCTCGTTCAGTAAAGTATTGTTTTGATCAGGGGAATCTTTGGCGAATTGGTCAAACGCTTGAGTTAATAGATCCACAAACCGGCAAAATTAAAGCCGATTGCCCGAGGCGTCAACGTCATCTCGGAGGCCCATTTTTCGGCGATCGAGATCTGCTGCTCGCGTCCTACGTGAATGGGGCTATCGAATGGCATTTCCTCGGAAGATGTATTTCGCCAATCGGTTTTGTCGTTCGTACTGCCAGTGGTCCATTCGCTGTCGCAACTGACTTTTCTTGGACGCAACGATTCACTGGCACTAATGAACCTGAACAGTCAACAGGTCGCAAGGTTCTTTCCAACTTGTTGCCCGAGCTAATTCGAGTCAATTATGATCAAACCGAGGCCCTAGCCACCATTTCCCGTGTCACAAAAACGGTTGGCTTTAATACGCCAGCGCCACATAACGATGCAATGGCGATTTCCATCTCGTTGCAGAACCGTACCCTATCCGCCTCTCGACTCTCCGTAACAGAAGCAACTCGCGACTTCGATAGACATCGCCTTCACTTCCCTATCAATCATTCGGTCTCAGCAAGATTCAATTATGTTGGTTGCCACGCTGATGGGCTTTTGTTGGCTCGCAATCGAAGCAAAATCAGTATTGTAAAATGTGAGAAGGGGCGATTTTTCTTGGACGAAGTACGTGAATCAGGCTTAGCCGATACGCTACACTCGTTTAGCGACGATATCCCACAAGACAACGAACGAATACGCCGCAAATGGAGATTGAATCGGGCCGATATTGGCACTTGCACTATTTGGCTTGATTCTCGCGGGCTACTTCATCTACGAGATTCCGACGGCGCTGAACTCTCATTAGTGATGGCCCAATCCTCAATGGCTGGTTGGTTCAGTGATGGCGAGCTATTCGGTCCTAGTTATTTCACAACCCAGGTCAGCAATCACGCTTCCGAGAAAATTTGCCGTTGGTACGCGAGGTTCCTCGAACAATGTTATCGATAGAAGCTCGTCTCTCATACTCAGAGCAAACCAAAGAAATCCATACTGTGGTCGGCTGGTATCTCGCTTGTTCGGAGCCAGTTGGCTGGATTGCAGCGTTGCGCGAAATTGGCCCACAAGTCAGAACGACGAAATTCTTTCTTGCTCCAACATCTCCTAGCGATCTCAATGCCTCTGGCTTGATTGCAATCGTCGAGCAATCAGAGACAGGCACCAAAACACCACGCGCTGCAGTCATTGTTCCGGCAGGCGCGATCCCGTTGGTGAGGTATTCGTCATCACCCAAGAAGCAACTCCTATTGCCGATCAACACCAAACTTTTGCCTCCTTCTACCACAGAAATCAAGACGCAACTGGACGCATTGAGTTGCGACATATTTGTGTGGTTACCTCAAACCAGTCTATTTGGACTTGAACCCGATGACGAAATCCAACCAGCCTTTTTAATCCGCCCTGGTTCGCATTCCAATCGCTCGTTCACTTGGGCGACTCCTATTCTTCCACCCTACATCCCCGATCGACTTCCACAAATTTCTCTTATGAGTTCCAGCGATTTAAGACAACTGTTCTCGCAGGAACGTGAGCAAATAGGTGGCGATGCTGCTCGGCTAATGGAAATCGATGAACAAGGTGAACCACAGAAGAAAGGCGTTCCTCAGAAACTTCGCGACGTCGCTAGAAGAGTGGCGTTAAAATTGATACCCAAACGACAAGACAACAATCAGAAATCATCGACCCAAGGCGCGTCTCAGTCATCAGGAAATGCGGAGGCCAAATCTTCCTCGAACAGTGGATCTTTTTTGGACAACCTCTCCAGATATCTAAACAATTTCTTTGACGATTCCCTTCAGCAGGAGAGAGATCGGCAAATTGAGAAACTACTCCGCCTCCTCGCCTCCAATCCAGACCTGGCACTCAAGTACTCAATCCCGATGGGCGCGAATAGCGAAGGTGGCATGGCTCGCGGCATTTCCAATCCAGGTGCGAAACTGACCGAAAGAGATGTCGACTTTTCATTGCGTAACGTAAATGGTGGTGGAGCCGCGGTCGATCCCTGGAGTATTCGCGACGACCTGCGACGACAACTTGCAGAGTCCTACCGTGAGCAAGCCAGACGCGAGATTGCAGCCGGGCGACACCGTCGGGCTGCCTACATCTATGCTCATCTATTGGGCGACCTGAATTATGCCGCAGTGATTCTCGAACAAGGAAAGTTCTATGCTGAAGCAGCAGCTCTGTATGGCGACCGTTTGAACCGTCCACGCGATCAAGCGCGTTGCCTGGTGGCAGCCGCGCAATTCGAAGCAGCGGCCAAGGTCTATGAGGAGATGAGTGATTTTGCGGCTGCCGGCGACTTATGGGCGAAAATCGACGTGCCGCTCCGCGCCAACGAAGCCTACGAGAAAGCAGTCGAAATGGCCCTTGCCAAAAGCAACATCCTGGAAGCTGCCAAACTTCTCGACGAAAAACTAAAGAGTCGAAATCGCGCTGAACAACTCCTATGGCAACAATGGCCCTATGGTCAAAGGTCACTGGAGGCAATGATTCTGGCTTTTTCATGGCTCGTTGACGTGGAACGCCACGCAGAAGCACTAGAACGATTTCAAACTTCGGTCGATTTAGCGACATCTCCTGAACATCGCCTGAAACTGGCCAATCTGTGCGTCCACCTTTTTCATCGCTTCCCTCTCCAAGCTCTCAAACAACGCGCGGAAGATCAGTGTCGCATGTGCATTGCAGCCAACTTGGCTTCAACCACGAAACAAGAACGAGAGGAACGCATGACAATCCTCCGTTCACTTCATCCTTCCGACCAAGCCCTCCATCGCGACTCACGCCGCTACACAGACCGCAGCGCTCGCGTTGAACCGCGACCAGCTCCGCCTCCGCCTATTAAACCTGCAGCCCTTACATCACTTCCGAGCTTGTCCTTACCGGCCGCTGCCTATATCGATGCGGTAACGATCGGAACCGAAGTTCTTGCTCTTGGCTGGCGCGCGTCCCAATTGATTGCCACTAGAGCAATGTGCAATGTCGAAAGTGACTTCAAGCCTAGACACTTTCCTTTCGCGCACACATCTCAGGCGTTGGCAGCCAATGTCCAACTTGCATACAACCAAAGCCATGATGCCCCCAAAGGTTTCGTAAGTTTTTTTGGAGTTGAAGTGGGATTCCAACCGCAGTCCGTGACTAGCTCGTTGGGTGGTATTCCGTGGGTTCTACAGGAATCGCCTTATCCCAGGACGCTCAAGCTCGCTTTCTCTCCCGACCAACAACTGTGGGCATTAGCGGCTGACCTAAAGTCTATCTCGACGTATCAAAACGGAAGTCCTCTCACTTTTGACATTCATTACGAAATGCAAGATCCATTCGGAGATCCTCTTCTCGCTGGGCTCGAAGAGACTCCCGACGCTCGCCAAGTACATCTCGTGTGCGTCGGACAGTTTCCATTTTTTTCCATTGGCAACCTCCTCTTTCACGTTAAGGACCGTCGGGTGCAAATGCTGAGTGTTTCGGATGCACCGATTAACCATATTGCGTCTTCGTTGCCACACTCACTCGCGCGGCTTCTCATTTGCACGAACAATGAACTATGCTGCTGGTACGCCGATGCCCAGAAAATGGAAACTCTATCGAGTGGGAAAGCGTTTTCAGAGGCGATCTTTCTGCATGGTGGTCGCGTCGCCGCCTTAACAGAAAACAGACTGGAACTGTACGAACGGCATCAAACTGGATATCGTATCCATTCTGCGACCACGTTATCCACAAAAGCTCACTGTCGCTTACTTCCTATTTCGGTAGATGCGTTTGGCCTGCTATTGCTTGACGGGACCGTACTTCGTTGGAAGCATCGTTAAATTATCTGCTCGACGCCAGATACGAAGACACGTTCAACATGTAGCTTCTTACTTAGAATCAGCACGTCTGCAGATTTTCCGACTTCGAGACTACCATACTTCTTCGAAATACCAGTGCGTTCCGCTGGTGTCAGGGACGCCATTCGAATCACATCGGACAAAGAAGCAGTCGTGACCTCCTTGAAATGCCTGATCATGGAATCCATTCCCACGACACTACTGGCTAAACTACCCGACAAGGCTCGCCCAACGTTTCCATCGCTCTCCAACCAAGTCCCGCTCTCGATATTGCCAAATCGATAGCGGCCAATCGGCATATCAAGAGCTCGATTGCAGTCAGTCACTAAACAGAGTCGATTCGGTCCTAACATTTGGTAAGCAAACTCAAGTAACTCCGGCGCCAAATGCTCTCCATCTGCAATTACTTCGGTGCTCATATCGCGATTCATCAGCACAAATTCTGTCATACTCCCTTGCATCGGCGTACCAAATCGTTCTCTAACGCTCGGCACGGAGCTCATCGCGCACCAGAAGTGATCCACATGACGCATACCCGCTTTAAATGCCGACTTCATTTCACTCCATGATGCGTTTGAATGTCCACATGTGATGAAACAGCGATTCTTGCGGGCTGCCTTGTAGAATTCTGTGGCGGCAGGAAGCTCAGCAGCACATGTGGCGATTCGAGTCATTCCCGTTTCGAAATAGCTTTCGTATTCGGCGCGTTCCGGATTTCTACGACCTGCTACAGAGTGGCAACCAACTTTGTTTTCAGCAAAATATGGTCCATAAAGATGGACACCTCGAATGGTCGAGAGCTTCGCATCTTGACAGGCGCGGATCATCGCGTGAATCTCTTCGTATGAGCCCGTCGTCGTTGTTGGAAAAATCGACGTCGTACCGTGCCGCAAGTGACTTTGACAACCGACTCGAATGGCATCAACCGTGCCATCCATAAAGTCCGCCCCACCACCTCCATGCACGTGAATATCGACAAAGCCGGGAGATATCAAACGCCCCTTCGCTGAGACGACTTCAGCCCCCTTGGGAACCTTTACTCGATCACCAACAGCCACTATCTTCCCTGCGTTTGCCAGTACGATCCCATTTGGCAACAAACCATTTGGAAGAATAACTGTTCCCTCGACCCATGCGACTGAAGTCATTTTGTATCCTACGACAATATTTCTCGGATCACGTTCCCTTCCACGTTGGTTAGACGTCGTGCGATTCCGTTGTGTTGAAAGGTGAGTCGTTCGTGATCAATACCTAATAAGTGAAGAATGGTTGCGTTGAAGTCATAAAGCGGATGAACGTTTTCGATCGCTTTCCATCCTAAGTCATCGGTTGCCCCATGACTGACTCCTCCTCGAATTCCAGCACCCGTCATCCAACAGGTAAAGCCTTCTGGATTGTGATCGCGACCGGCGGCACCAGCTTGAAACATCGGCATTCTGCCAAATTCGGTGCACCACACAACGAGTGTATCTTCAAGCATACCTCGTTGTCGCAGATCTCGGATCAGTGCGGCAGCAGGCTGATCGAAAATCTGAGCATGTCGATCATATTGTTCTTTTAGTTTGTTATGGCCGTCCCAGTTCAATTCACCGCCGCTGGCGTAAGCCCCGTTGAACACTTGCACAAACCGCACGCCTTGTTCGATCAGACGCCGGGCGATGATGCAATTTTTAGCAAACCCCGCCTTGATCGTATTGTTCGAGTCGTCAGCGCCATACATTTTCAGCACATGCTGAGGCTCGCGACTCAAGTCCATTATGCCAGGCACCGTTAGCTGCATACGCGCTGCCAATTCGTAACTTGCAATTCGCGCACTCAATTTCGAATCGCCGGGATTTTGCGAAAGATGCCGCTGGTTTAGTCTCTGGAGAATCTCTGTGGTAGCGACGTCATTCTCCGCAGTAACTCCATACGATTTTAAGTGTCGTACGGGCTCTTTCGCGCTCATCACCGTCCCTTGGAACGCCGCAGGCAAAAAGCCGGGCCCCCAATTATTCGAGCCGTTTTGCGGAACGCCACGCGGATCCGGAATGGCAATATAAGCGGGTAAGTCTTGGCATTCACTTCCCAACGCGTAAGTCAACCAAGCCCCTAAACTTGGAAAACCATCCAATACCGAACCTGTCGACAAGAAATTTTCCGCCGGACCATGTGTATTACTTTTGCTTGTTAAAGAATGAACAAATGCAATGTCATCGGTTAACTCCGCAAGATGCGGCAGCATATCAGAAACCATTTTGCCACATTCGCCGCGAGGACGAAATTTGTATTGCGGTTTGGCTAAGTTACCGGCTGGTCCCTGAAATGTAACTTTAGGACCGTCTGCCAAATTCTCCCCGTCCCGTTTCAGAAGGACTGGCTTATAGTCCCAAGTTTCAATTTGACTAACAGCTCCCGCACAAAACAATACGATAACATTTTTGGCCTTGGCCGCATGATGTCCAGGCCGAGGCCGATAGGGATTTGCCGCATCAATTTCGGGCCCATCTGCAGCCAGCAAGCCGTCGCGTTGCAAAATCGATGTTAGTGCAATTGTGCTGAGCGCAGTGGCTGCGTCCATCAAAAAGCCACGCCGCTTTGAATTCCAATTCAGTAAATTGTCGATACTTCTCAGCGACATGAATTACATCCTTAGGGTATCAACAGAAACTCATTGCTATTGATCAGAGCTCTACACAGCGGCATGATTCCAGCTTGCTGAATCCAGGGCACTAATTCTCTTTGCTCCTCGTCATTCGCTTCTCGCCCCAATACAATCCAATAGAGCTGATTCACTTTCTCGGCTGTGGTAAGCTCTGACCGTGCCTCAACTTTCTCTGCTAGAGCAGTCGCATGTTCGATGACAAATCGACTGTTCAGTAAGTTGAGCGCCTGCAATGGGGTCGTCGATTCTCTTCGTCGTGGTGTGCTTTGCCCCGCATCAGGACAATCAAATACACCGAACACGGCCTCTCGCTCTCTTCGAATTTTATGCGCATAAATCATGCGCCTGCAGTTTGCCGCAGACGACGTTTCGATAGGCTCAAAGCCACTCAATCCACCCCGTTTGTCAAAGAGATCAAACCCTCGTCCCCCCACTTGAAAATGCAATCTGCCGCTAATTGCCAACAACGAGTCGCGCACCATTTCTGCATCCATACGCCTTGGAGGGTAACGCCACAATAAGCGGCTATCTGCATCTTTAGCCGCAGCCTTCTCATTCCACTGCGAAGATTGGCGATAAGTCGATGAAAGTACAATTCGTCGATGCAATGCCTTGATAGACCAGTTGCTTTGTATGAACTCTGTGGCTAACCAATCAAGCAACTCGGGGTGCGTCGGATGAGAGCCATTGCGCCCAAAATCGTTGCTTGTTTCCACCAACCCCATGCCAAAATGATATTGCCAAATTCGATTTACCATCACCCGGGCCGTTAAGGGATTCTCGGCTGTTGCAATCCAATTGGCCAGAGCCACACGTCTTTGGCTCTCGGACGAATCACTCGCTAAAGTCAATGTCCCCAAGGCTTCAATGACCGCTGGAGATACAGGCTCTTTGGGCTGTTCAGGATCGCCACGACTGAGCAACCGAATCACATCAGGTTGCCGGAATTTACCAGCAAAAGCGAGCTGCCCTTGAGTGTCTTGTGCAATGATGGCCTCAAGCTCTTCCCATTGTGCTTTCAAGTTACGCCATCGCTCGTCATTCGAATCAGCAGCATACTGTAACAACGCACCTGCATTTGCGCTTGCATCGGGATTGAATTCTGCTCGATCGCTTTCGTCAGATACAAAATGCCATTGACCATTTTCGTCTTCTATTTCAATGCGGTACTCAATCGCAAGCCGGTCCTTGTAAACACGTTCGCGATCGCGCCCCCAGACGATGTAATGTATGTCTTCGGTTTGTGGAAACTCGAGCTCCACCCACCCCTTACCCATTTCGTTCGACATCCAACTTCGTGAGTTGCCATATTGACCATCATTTATGAAACGCAACTCATGACGATCCGGCGCAATATTGTCGCCCGATGATCGAACCTTTGTTCCAGTTGACGCCAAGGCGATATTGACTCCGTGCGCATTCAATACTTCCAATTCATCAATGCAAGGCTCAAGGTTGTTGGTCTTCAAGATCCGAAAACGCAACTTCTTTCCACGATGCGGTACAATTCGATCGGTGTTACGTTCCGCATTAAGACTAGCGCGCATTTTCCCTTGAAAGGCTATTGGGCCAAGTAAATCAAGTTCCCGTCTCACGCTCGCAAGTTGCTTCTTGGCTTCCTCAGCCCGACGACGAGCCTCTTTCGCTTCGTTGGTCTGTAATTCTCTATCTTCATATTCCACGCCGGCAACGAAGGCCTGCATGCTGTAGTAGTCTTTCTGACTAATCGCATCAAATTTATGATCGTGACAACGCGCACAGCCAACACTCAAGCCTAAGAAGGTCTGCCCGATATTGACCACAATTTCATCGAGCGAATCTTGCCTTGCCAGTCTCTTGGATGGCTCATCCGCACCAATTTGACCAGGTAACAAAACCGATGCTGTAATCAGAAACCCCGTTGCAGCATCTGCATTAATTTGGTCACCTGCAATCTGCTCCCGTACGAAATGGTCATAGGGTGTGTCTTGATTGATCGCGGAGATGACATAGTCGCGATATGGCCAAGCATTCGGACGCTCAGTGTTGACCTCAAAGCCATGTGTATCGGCGTAACGAACAACATCTAACCAATGTTGCCCCCAACGTTCGCCATAACGCGGTGACCCCAAAAGCCGATCCACTACGCGTTCATACGCATCGGGTGAATGGTCCGCCAAGAAAGTTTGGTAATCTTGCGGGGCAGGGGGGAGCCCAAGCAGATCAAGGGTAACTCGCCTGAGCCAAGTGGAACGAGAGGCATCTTCGCTCATACTGAGCCCAGCTTGCTCCAACTTCTGATTTACGAAGTAGTCGATTCCATCTCTTAGCGATGAGTGGTTTAATACATCGGGCAACTCGATTGAATGCCGTTCTTTAAGGGACCAATGATCACGTTTATCTTCAATTTCGACATTGTCCACACCATCAGGCCAAACCGCTCCCGCTTCGATCCACTTCTTAAGCGTCGCGATTTCTTCTGGAGTAAGTCTGGGTCCCTCGGGCGGCATTCTCTCGCCCATTTCCGTAGACGTGACAAGCTGTATCAGAACGCTTTCCGTTGGCTTGTTCGCCACAATCGCTTCACCATAAACATCACCTCCGCTAAAAGCGATCGATTTGGCATCCAGTCGATAGCCGCTCTTCTGTTTTTGAGGTCCATGACATCCATAGCAATGGGCTTCAAAAATGGGTCGTACGTCGCGCACAAAATCGGGCTCATTCAATCGGCCTTCGCTGGTTTCTGCGGCAACACAGAACGTTGATGTCAGAAGCACTAGCCAAGCCATGCACCCACGAAAATCTGGAGCGATCGCTTTGGCGATGTTACCAATGTTTCTTATTGCGGATATCGAGTTGTGCATGATGTCGACAGAAAAGCAAACGGTGGGGTGTATGCAGGGGCCTACTCATTATGCGGTGCACCGACATGAGAAAAAACAGCGAGTCCGACAATTTGCGGGAAACCGCCCAAAATCGAATCCATTTTTTCTCATTACCGAGCATATTGGCATACAGTTTGCGACCCTGCGGGACGTTTTTAGGCCACTTCTGTAATGCGACAAGGTTGGGGTACCATGCACTATCTGAAAACCGCCCGCTCATATCCCCGTCTAGCATTCGAGTAGATTACTTCGTGACGCTTGCGGTGGCCTCAAACCAAACAAGGAGAACGAGATTCATGACATCTTTGACAGCAGCAGTGGTTGGCACGGGCTTCATCGGGCCAGTTCACGTAGAAGCACTGAGACGTGCAGGAGTTCGTGTCACAGGCATCTTAGGCTCAACCGCTAACAAGTCCCAAGCGGCAGCAAACGCACTGCAACTTCCAAAGGGCTATGAATCGTTTGAAGATGTACTTGCAGACAAAGAAGTAGACGCCGTTCATATTACAACGCCCAACCGTTTTCATTTTGAACAAGCGAAGGCGGTCTTGAAATCTGGCAAACATGTATTGTGTGAAAAACCACTCGCGATGACGTCGAGCGAATCTGCTGAGTTGGTTGAAGTAGCTCGTAATTCTGGATTAGCTGCTGCTGTTGCTTATAACATTCGCTTTTACCCCCTTTGTCATGAAGCAGCTGCGAGGGTGCGATCGGGTTCTGTGGGAAAACTCTTTCACATCGTAGGATCGTACACGCAAGATTGGCTCCTCTATCCGACAGATTACAATTGGCGAGTTTCGTCTACGGAAGGTGGAAAGCTCCGAGCTATCGCCGATATTGGAACACACTGGCTCGACTTGGTTCAGTTCATTGTAGGAGAGAAAGTCAAATCCGTTTGTGCCGACCTGAGCACACTACATACTCAACGCTATCGCAATCGCGGAAGCTCCGAAACATTTTCACAAGCTCGACCGACCCAGGATACGCATGACCTTGTACCTATCGATACGGAGGATTGTGGGTGCGTAATGTTGCGATTTGTAAACGGTGCTCAGGGTGTACTCTGGGTATCGCAATGTACAGCCGGTAAGAAAAATGCGTTGCACTTTGAACTGTCTGGTTCTGAACAATCATTGATTTGGGATAGTCAGCGGCCCAATGAACTGCAAATTGGCCGTCGAGTTGGAGCGAATGAGAACTTGATTCGCGATCCTGCTTTGCTTTCTGATTCGGCAGCCCGAATTGCAAACTATCCAGGTGGACACAACGAGGGCTTTCCCGATTCCTTCAAGCAACTCTTCCGAACCTTTTATGGCTCCATAGAGAGTGGCGAATATCGTTCCAACCCAAAGTACCCCACCTTTGCTGATGGTCATTATGAGATCCTCCTGTGCGAAGCCATACTGAAAAGCAATGAATCAAAACGTTGGGTTTCAGTTGAAGTATCTTGATTTTGCCATCCCTCTCCATTTAAGCTTCTGTGCTGCTTACTTAATCTCCCCGCAAACGCTAATCACTCCCTGAGTCATCCTTCCATGAAGTTTCTACGTTTGAACCTCAGAAAACGCGACGTTTTCGCTGCTGTGTTGACCTCCCTTTTGTTGACCTGCAACTCGACGGGAAAGCTACACGCTCAGAGTGTTGAGACAATCGAAACCAACCCGAAAAATGTTCATGAAGAATTTGTTTTTCCACTCAACACTCAACACAATCACGCTCCGGGTATCGTAGAGTTTCCCAATGGTGATCTGCTTGTATCTTGGTATCGCGGATCAGGGGAACGGAAAGCAGATGATGTCGTTGTGCTCGGCGCATGGAAACGCAATGGAAGCGATAAATTTTCTGAACCGTTTGTGATGGCTGATCAACCAGATTTCCCTGATTGCAATACCTGCATGCATGTAGATAAGGAAGGGCAATTGTGGTTGTTTTGGCCGACTATTATCGCCAATAGCTGGGAATCATGTTTAACGCGTTATCGAATGGCCAAGCCTGAAGACTTGAATGGCCCGGGAGCACCGAAGTGGCGCAGTGAAGGTTTGGTGTTGCTCAAGCCCGCCGATTTTGCTGACGAAGCAGAAGCCACTTTTACCAAACTATTAAAGGAAAGAGTACCGCAACCATTGCCGCCAGGGTTGCAAGAAGAATTTGAAAACGCCAAAAAACAATTGCGTGAAAAACTCTATCAAAGACTCGGCTGGCAGCCTCGTTGCAAACCTACAGTTCTTCCATCAGGCAGAATCCTATTGCCACTCTATACAGACACATTTTCGATTTCGATAATGGCCATCAGCGATGATGGCGGCCATAGCTGGTACGCAAGTAAGCCGATTTATGGCCTTGGCAACATTCAGCCCTCGGTACTTCGACGAAATGATGGAACGTTAGTAGCCTATATGCGCGACAATGGTCCAGCGAATCGTGTGCAAGTATCGGAATCCAAAGATGAGGGTATCACGTGGAGTGTTTCCGAATCCAATGAGATACTAAATCCAGGCTCGGGACTCGATGCAGTTCGTTTGCAAAATGGCCATTGGGTATTGCTCCTAAACGATACATTAGACGGCCGCAATCGCTTGACCCTTTATCTTTCGGAAGATGAAGGTCAGAGCTGGAAGTGGAAACGTTCCATCGAAGATCATCCGCAAGGTTCCTACCACTATCCCTGCTTGATACAAGGCAAGAGCGGTGAGCTACACCTTGTCTACAGCTACTTCGTCGACGAAGGAAAGACCATGAAGTATGTGCGATTGGGCGAAGATTGGATCAAGGGCAATTAATTTCACCGGAGTTGTGTTCGCTTCGAAGCGAATCTTACTTGTACGTTTGCAATCGAGTGAACTGTTCGACTTGCGTCTTGATAGCGACTTCGGTCGGTAGCCGTTCCATTGAACTTGCGCCATAAAAACCGTCCAATCCTCGGACGTTTTTCAGCATATAAGCCGCATCTTCAGGCATAGCTATGGGCCCGCCATGACACAACACGAAGACGTCAGAACGAATCTCGCGTGCAGCATTTTGGATCTCTGCAACTCGCTGTACGCAGTCATCTAAAGTCAGCGCTGTTTGTGCGCCAATGCTACCGCTGGTGGTTAGCCCCATATGTGCCACAATGATATCTGCACCTGCCTTGGTCATTTCGCGCGACTGCTCGACGTCGAAGACATAAGGCGAGGTAAGCATGTCCAAATGATGGGCTGCTCCAACACATTCCACTTCCAACCCATACCCCATACCCGTTTCCTCTAGGTTGACGCGGAACGTACCATCGATAAGCCCCACTGTTGGAAAGTTCTGAATGCCGGCGAAGCCAAGCTGCTTGAGCTCCATTAAAAAATGATCGCGAATCATAAACGGATCGGTCGCGCAAACTCCTGCCAATACGGGCGTATGCTTCACCGCTGTAAGAACCTCGTATGCCATGTCTTTGACGACTTGATTCGCGTTTCCGTAGGGCATTAGTCCGGAAAGCGAACCGCGTCCAGCCATGCGATAACGCCCAGAGTTGTAAATCACAATCAAATCAATTCCGCCCGCTTCTTCGCATTTGGCACTTATGCCTGTCCCCGCTCCACCACCGATAATGGGAACTCCAGCCGCTCGCTGTTGGTGCAACTTCTTCAAGATTTCGGCGCGAGTGAGTCGACTCATGATAGGCTCGTGAAAATTGTTGAGAGGATGAATGACGGTGGTATCTGGCAATGCAGGGTAATGGCAACCCCTTTGGCGATCAAGCTATCCGAAGAGAGTCATCGTGGTCTAGGTCCCTAAAAACCGAAGAGACACTTCAGCCATGCTTTCTCCACTGAGCCAGAAATGTATTGCATAGTGCTTCGGCAAACAATGGATCGTTGATATGAAGAGGCAAACGATGGACTTTTCGTGATTCATTCACTTGCAGACAGCGTTCGAGTTCTTCGAACAAGGCTTGATCCGCAGTTGGATCCCAAAAAGGTTGACCGGGAGCGTCCAACATCGACACGCCACCGAGGGGTAGCAAAAGGTCCCATGATGAGTGGGCTGTGTTGAGTTTTCCAGCGATCCAGTGAGCAATCAGAATGTTCTCCTCGACGGTCGTTCGCATCAACGTCACTTGAGCGTTGTGCTTATATAGTCGTCGATTCTTGAATTGAGGCGGTACCGTTTCGATTGATCCGAAATTGACCATATCGACGGCCCCCAAACTCAACACGAATGGTATTCTTCGTTCCAATAACTTTTCAAACCGTTTTGGTCCAGCGGGAAAGACTCCACCAACAATTTCATCTGCGACTTCCGTTGTGGTGATATCCAACACTCCACCAATGAGTCCCGACTCAACCAGTTGTTCCATGGCTCGGCCTCCGGTCCCTGTAGCATGGAACACGAGGCAATCAAAGCCGTTTTTTTCGAGCATATGTCGAACGTGAGTAACGCAGGGCGTCGTGACTCCGAACATGGTCATACCCAGCGTCGGAAGCCGGCGTGACTTCGGTATGGAGTGTTGAACCATGCCAGCGATTGCGTGCGCGGCATTAGCCAATATCCGCTCAGATACGGCGTTGAGGCCAGCGATATCGACGACAGAATACATCATCGTGATATCCGAAGAATCAACATAAGGCGCCGTATTGCCACTGGCCACAGTCGAGACCATTAGCTTCGGTAAACCAATAGGCAGCGAACGCATGGCGGTTGTTATCAATGCCGTTCCACCACTGCCGCCAATGCCAATGAT
>JAFLCP010000127.1 GCA_017303505.1 Planctomycetota bacterium
GGCTTTGTTCCTAACGTTGATGTGTCGGTTGTAAAATCCGATTCGCCAACTACGGTTCTTGCAGGTAACCAAATCACCTACACCATGACCGTCAGCAACGGTGGGCCTTCCGCTGCAGATAACGTAGTATTAACCGACATCCTACCTGCCGGGACATCGTTCGTATCCGTAAACACTTCACAGGGTACTGCAGCCAACAACTCAGGCACGATCACCGCGAACCTGGGTACCATCGCAGCTGGCGGTTCAGCCACTGTGACCTTGGTCGTTTCCACTGCCTCAAGCTTGGCCGATAATGCCACTGTCAATAACACAGCGACAGTTACGTCGGATTACCTTGATACCGACTTGACGAACAACAGTGACTCGACCTCAACAGCCGTCGATCGCCTTGTTGATCTCGCAATTACCAAAACCGACTCACCTGATCCAGTGCTGGTTAACGGCCAACTCACCTACACATTGACGGTCATCAACAACGGCCCATCGGATGCCAGCGGGGTGATCATCACCGATAATATCCCAGCTACACTGAACATCGTTTCGGCCACATCAAATGATGCGACCGTTAGCACAACAGGTAACACGGTTACCTTTACAGCTGCCACTCTTGCATCGGGCGCAACAGCAACGGCAACTATCGTTGTCTCGGTAGCAGACACCACGATCACTACCGTGGCTAACACGGCAACAGTAACTTCAGTCGAAACTGATTCAAATCCCAACAACAACTCAAGCACAGCCAACACGACCGTGACACCCGTGGCTGACTTACGTATCACCAAGACCGACAGCACCGACCCTGTGATCGCTGGTGGAACCATGTCTTATACGCTGACAGTGGTAAACGACGGCCCATCTGGCGCAACCAACGTAGTTGTTACCGACATTCTGCCAGCGGGCTTGACCTTCACCAGCGCCACCGCGTCGCAAGGTAGCGTCAACCATGCTAGTGGAACCGTTACAGCGAACTTAGGTAACATGGCCAATGGTGCAACAGCAACCATTACCATCAACGTCAATGTTGGAGCCACAGCCACCGGAACGCTTAGCAACACGGCGACCGTCACTGGTACCGAAACCGATGACGACAACACCAACAACTCTGATACGGAAACAACCGCCATCAACTCACAAGTTGATTTGGTTGTAACCAAAACAGACGGCTTGACAAATGTTATTTCAGGTAACAGCCTCACCTACACCATCCTTGTGACCAATAACGGTTTGTCGCAAGCAACCAACGTAAACCTAACAGACGCACTTCCTGCATCACTGACCTACACCAGCCACACGGTTTCGCAAGGCACAGGCACTATCAACGGGCAGAACTTCAGCGCTGCTTTGGGTTCGTTAGCTCCCGGTGCTAGTGCAACGATTACCGTAACTGCAGCCGTCTCGGGTACTGCAACTGGAACGATTTCTAATACTGCTTCCGTGACATCTACCGAAACCGATACCAACACAGCCAATAACTCGGCAACGGATACCACCACAGCTACACCGCAAATCGACTTGCAGATTACCAAGACGGACACACCCGACCCAGTGATCGCAGGTAATCAATTGACCTACACGATCCAGGTCACCAACGCTGGCCCGTCGACCGCAACGGGTGTGACCGTAACGGACGTATTGCCATCGACACTCACTTTTGTCAGTGGTACATCCACCGTAGGTACCGTAACCAATAGCTCTGGTACAGTGACGGGCTCGATTGGCACATTGGCAAGTGGTGCTAGCGCAACCGTAACCTTGTTGGTAACAGTCGCTCCAACGGCCCGAGGAACAATTTCCAACACCGCCACGGTTACCGGCACGGAGACCGATAGCAACACAGCCAACAATACGGCCACCGCAACATCGACAGCCAACGGCAATATCGATTTGAGCATCACGAAAACCGATAGCGCTGACCCAGTGATCGCGGGCAACACGTTAACTTATGCCATCACGGTCACCAACAATGGCCCGTCGACGGCGACCAATGTTGTGGTTACTGACGTATTGCCAAGTGCAATCACTTTCAGCTCGGCTACGGCCTCCCAAGGCACAGTTAGCAACAACGCTGGTACTGTAACCGCCAACGTTGGAACCTTGGCTCCTGGCGCAACAGCTACTATCAGTATCGTAACAAACATCCCATCAGGCATCACACCTCAGACACTCAGCAACACGGCTACGGTTACTGCCACCGAAACGGACACAGTTAGCACGAACAATAGTGCAACACAAACTACACAAGCCGTTGCACTTTCATCCTTGAGCGGTTTCGCTTACATCGATTCAAACCGTAACGGCGTTCGCGATACTAACGAATTGCCGATTGCTGGTGTGTTGATCGCCTTGTCGGGAACCAACTTCTTGGGCAACACAGTAGCTTTGCAAGCGACCACAGATGCGAACGGTCAATATACGTTCAGTAACTTGTTGCCAGGTACCTACACCCTGCAACAAACTCAACCTGCCGGCTTGCAAGATGGAACGGCTAGCGTTGGCACACCAGCAGGTGGTACTGTGGGTAGCAACCAAATCACCTCGATTACTGTCAACGGTGGTGTTACCGCAGTAAACTACAACTTCGGTGAATTCCGAGCCTTAAGCAAACGCCGCTTCTTGGCTTCGACAACCTAACGCGTCAGACGATCCAAACCAAAATAAAAAAGGGAGTTGGCAATTAAGCCAACTCCCTTTTCTTTTTACATCAACACAACTGAAATTCTATCATTCAGGAGCCTGAACAGCGTTGCCGTCTTGAGCAGCGACCATCCACTTCAAAGTGATTGGATCTTGGGTATCAGCCAAGAATTTAACGCTACCGTCACCCATGACGCAGTTTACGCCACCTGGATGGAAGCTGAATGGCTCGTCGTTAGGTCCGCAATTGTTGGTTGCCCATGGGCAAGTAGCTGGACCACCCATTGGCAACTTGTTGTTGTTGACCTGAGCTTTACGGTTAGCAGTTGAGTTTGAAGGACCACTCAAACCATTGGTTACTGAGTCAGCATCAGCCCAAGCATACATGCGGCGACCACCTGTTGTGCCTCCTGACCAAGCAACTGGGTCAGCTTGACCGCTGACCGGAGACACGCGAGCCGACAAAGCGCCGAACATCGGTACGGATGGATGAGCACGGCCAGCATCTTCGATGCACAAGATCGTATTGCTGGTTCCGTCAACGGTTGCAGCCAACGTTTGGTTTTCGCAAGAGAGCATACCGGTTCGAACTTCGGCAGCTCGTTCAGCCGAGCTGGCACGTGCACCATAGTTTGCCGAAGCGGTGTTTTCTACGATGTCCGTCAAGTCGATGAACATGTAGTCGTTTCCACCGTACACGCTGATTGGATCGCGAGCTGTTCCAGCGATTGGAGTGGTTGGACAAACGAAAGTTGGGATCTGTGTCTTGGCTGCCACTTGGCCGGCTGGAAGAGCTGGATCGTCATAAGCACGACCTTTGGCTCGTGGGTGAACCAAGCAACCGCTTGAAGTCAACCACATACTACCGCTCAAGCTACCTGGATAAATAACCCGTGGATCAGATTGAACATCGAACATGTTATACACGTTCTGTTGTTCGATGTATGGAAGCAACTGGGTCAAGGTCGAGTGAATCATGTACGGAGTCGAAGTCGAACCGGTTGAACCGCATTGACCTGAGTATGGAAGCTTCTTGTAAGCCGAATCAAAATTATGAACAGCCAAGCCAATCTGCTTCAGATTGTTGCTGCACTGCATACGACGAGCAGCTTCACGTGCTGCTTGAACGGCTGGCAATAGCAAGCCCACCAAAATGCCGATGATCGCGATAACCACCAGCAACTCCACCAAAGTGAAGCCTCTGAACTTCAAACTTTTTTTCATTCTCTCCCCCACCTCGTTACAACGTTACAACAAATTGAATGGTTTGTTTTTCCTGCTTCCGATCAGAAGCAGCCTGAGCCCCTTCAGACTTACACAAGCCAATTTAAGAACGCGATGGCAACTGAATAGAGGGTTTACATCACAAAGAGGCTAACTTCAAATGTTCTTAACATAGTCGTGAAGAAGAAACATTCGCTGCTACGATTCCACCCAAAAGTTCCGTAAGAGATCGTTAACTTTCGTTTAAGAAAAGATGAAGATCGGCTTGCAATCCATTAAGATCATGTCGATATTCATGAAGAGGCGATATGTGAATTATCCATGAAGAGAGCTTGCTTTTGAGCGATTCTTCCCAATCCACGGGCCCAACAACCAACACCATTGCTCGACTTCGCATAATGAAATGAATCAGCCGAAATGAAGTTGTCACTGCCATCGAAGAAAGCTGGATCATGAATCGTCAGCAACTTTGCTCTCTATCCAGAACAGAGCTCGAAGATTACCAGCTACGTAAACTCACAAGCCTTATTCACGGAATACGAAACCAAAGTGAATTCTATTTGCAATTGTGGAATGAGTTTCCCAGTGACGTCACGTGGGATTGGTTTCGACAGTTACCCACGTTTGATAAACGTGACTTAGTGCATGCCCCAAACGTGTCGAGCGACTACACCTCACGTGAAAACTCGATGCAACTTCAAGATGGATGGTTATTGAGCGCGAATCACACGTTTGCACCCGAACGATATTCTCGTGTTCATCGAACCAGCGGCACTTCGGGACGCCCACTCGTCGTACTCGATACACGCGAAGATTGGCAATGGTGGCTTGATACTTGGCAATATGTCTTGGATGCGGCTGAGGTCACCACGTCGGATCGCGTTTTCTTAGCGTTCTCGTTTGGCCCCTTTATCGGTTTCTGGAGTGCTTTCGAAGCTTGCCAGCAACGTGGTTCGCTCATGATACCGGGTGGTGGCTTGAGCACATTGGCGCGTCTCGAACTGATTCGCGACAGCCGCGCAACGATCGTGGGCTGTACGCCTTCGTACGCGCTGCATTTAGCGGAAGTTGCCGAACAACACGGCTGGAACATCGCCGACTGGAATGTTAGAGCCATCATTGTCGCGGGAGAACCGGGCGGAAGTGTCCACTCTACCAAACAGCGCATCGAAGAATTGTGGGGAGCCAACTTGATCGATCATGCTGGGGCGACTGAGATTGGGCCATGGGGCTTTGGAACTCATGATGGGACAGGCCTTCACGTGATCGAGTCTGAGTTCATCGCGGAGTTTTTTCCGAAGCCAGAATGCGGGGCAGGGGTCAGCGAACTTGTGCTAACCAGCTTGGGACGTACGGGCTGTCCTGTTATCCGCTACCGTACGGGTGACCTAGTACGACCTGTTTTCGAAGCAAATTCTCGCTGTACGTTTGTAAAACTCGATGGCGGCATCTTGGGAAGAGCGGATGATATGGTTATCATCCGAGGCGTGAATATTTTCCCAACCAGCATTGAAGCTGTACTGCGCAGCTTTCCCGAGGTTGACGAGTTTCGCATTGTCCTGTTTCGACAGGGAAACTTGGACCAACTTAAGATCGAAGTGGAAGGCGAACAAGCCGATCTTCAGTCGATTAGCGTGGCTGTACAATTGGCCGTGGGACTGCGAATCGACGTACAACGCGTCGCCCCCACAACCTTGCCTCGATTCGAAGGCAAAGGAAAACGAATCGTGGATCAACGAGCTATTGAAACCTAAGGAATCTTTACCCCGTGTTTACTGAATCGCAATTATCACAGATCCGCTCTCATTTTCCTTCACTGAGCCGTCAACAATCTGGATCGACGGTTGTCTATTTTGATGGCCCAGCCGGTTCGCAAGTTCCCAAACGTGTGGCTGACCGTATCTCTTCAGCCATGATTCACCATAGTGCCAACCGTTCGGGTAAATTTGCTACGAGCCGTGAAGTCGATCAGTTGATGGCCGAAGCTCATGCTGCGGGTGCCGATTTTTTTGGCGTTGCGGATCCGAAAGAAATCGTCTTTGGCGCCAACATGACAACTATGACGTTGCATTTTTCGCGCAGCCTCTCTCAGCTATGGCAACCGGGTGATGAAATTGTAGTGACCCGACTTGATCATGACGCTAATGTCACACCGTGGGTTCTAGCCGCTCGCGATCGCCAAGTAACAGTCCGCTATGCCGAAGTTAACTTATTGGATTGTACGCTCAATGAGCAACATTTTGCGGCACAACTAAATTCCAAGACAAAGCTGGTAGCGTTTACTTGTGCGTCGAATAGTATCGGCTCGAAAACCGCAATCAAGAGCATGGTACAACAGGCTCAACAAGTTGGAGCGATGACCTATCTCGATGCGACGCATTATGCTCCGCACGAGAGGATTGCAGTGCAGGACTGGGGAGCCGATTTTGTTGCGTGCTCGGCGTACAAATTTTACGGACCGCACATTGGTATGGTCTGGGGTCAAAAGAAATGGCTTGAACAAATTCGGCCCTACAAACTCCGTCCTTCTCCAGACGCATATCCGGCGAGTTGGATGACGGGAACACAGAATCATCCTTGTATCGCAGGTGTGACTGAAGCTATTGACTACATCGCAGACCTTGGGCGAACGATCTGCGGCAATAGTAACCTTTCACGCTCTGCCGCATTGGACGCAGCCTATATGTCTATACGACAACATGAGCAAGCTCTTATCTGGCAACTGCTCGATGGTCTACAACAAATACCTGGCATTAAAGTTTACGGTATCACCGATCGCAGTCGAAATGCGTTTCGTGTCCCCACATTAGCCTTTACTGCAGAGGGTTTCACTTCTGCTGAATTGGCACAGCAACTGGGAGAACAAGGTATCTATGCATGGCATGGCAACTACTACGCCTTGCAACTTAGCGAACAACTCGGAATGGAACCTGCCGGCATGCTGCGATTAGGCATGATGCACTACAACACTCCAAGCGAAGTTCAACGTTGCCTTGAAACGATCGCTACAATAGTCAAGCGATAACTCAACCTAACCTGCATTCAAGAGATCACCGGCGTGGAGCCCACAAGCTTAAATATCGAAAATGGTTTGTTAGTCGTTGGCTGGTCGGATGGTACGGCGACCAAACACCGGCCTGTTGACCTGCGGAATGCATGCCCCTGTGCAACGTGCCGAGAAAAGAAACGTGGTGATGAGGACCCCAAACCTAAAGGTTTGCTACCCGTTTTGAGTCTAGCTGAAGCGCAACCGTTAGCTGTAAAGAAGATGCGACCTGTTGGTAACTACGCCTACAACATTCAATTTTCGGATGGCCACGATTCGGGCATCTTTACTTTTGATCTCATTAGATCTCTAGCGTGCTGATTCTGACAAGTTGCAAATCGCGATCTAGGGCTTGAGTTTCGAATAGAGATCGCGCGCGACAATTGCCACATTTCCAAAGCTCGATTCGAAGTGCCGATATCTCTCTTCAGCCGGATATCGAGACCCTGGACCGCGATTGGCTACGCTGCGCAGGTAAGCCGAATAGCGAAAATCATATTGTTCGCTTAGGAAATAGGTTAGCGCCCAAGATAGACAGTACGCGCGATCTGGATCTCGCTCAAAATATTTATCATCCGTAAGCAAGATAGGGAGGGCATCTGAAACCGATTGGGCATCTGGAAAGAACTGACGGAACCCCATCAAACGTGTACTGTTGATGCGCGATTCGGGTTGACTGAATCTGCCTGAATCATAGACACCAGGAGCTTCGAATAACATCGCCAGCCCTTCAATGGTCCATAATGGCTGTTCGGCCAAGCGATCGTGAATGCCTGTGTTGTAGGCTGCTTGGTGTGTCGCTTCATGAATCAAAGTCGATGCAGTCGGGAAAAACTCACTGTTGTTCTCGCTCGCCGAGAATTCATAGAGTGCAATACGATTTGTTACTAACGAGTAATAGCCCAACGTCGAGGCCGTTACTGTATGACCGTATCGCTGGGAATAAGTATCGAATTCCTCTCGCGTTCGGAACACAATCGCCGGCATTAAAAATGGTGGCTGTCGTAGGGTAATTTGTCGCGTGGCACAATAATTCTGAAAGCCACCGTACAACGCTAGAAAGCGTTCGCTCCATACAGGCAACGATGCACCAGGGGCAACGATCAGAAAGGGCCCGGCTATTGCGGTCCGATACGAAGGCCCCAGTTCTGCCTGAAGTGCCTTGGCCATCTCTTCAGCCTGAGCAGGACGGAAATTGCGATCCGTAATGCGATGTTCAACAACCTCTCGCGTTGGAAATTCGGCCAACCATCCGTCGGAACGAAGCATCAAAACCTGATCATTCCCCCACGAAATTGGCAAACCTGAAATAGAGCCTGTCCGAGTTTTCACTTCCAATTCGCGGAAATCCTGCCCATTGACGGTGGTATCCAAACCTACCAGCCACAATAGGCCCAGAGTTCGATAGATGATAACCGATATCCGCATGGGAAATGGAACTCGTGTAATGGACCCAAATAAAAGGAATCAACGCACTCCCTTCCTTGTGCGTCGAACGGCTCAAGGCTTTACTCCATGGGTAAGGATAGGTCGCTATTCGTCAACTACTCCCAACTTGAGGTGCTCAGAGACTATACTGAAGGGATAGAAAATTTAACAATGTAATGGAAGTGACAGTCATGCCATTGGTATCACGTCAAATACTAACGGTTATATCGATCTTAACGATCCTCTCAACCACCGCCGTGACCACAACGACTCCTCTTTCCGCTCAAGACCAGAGCTCCGAATCGATTCCTTCGGCTTCCCAAAGCGACGATGCAAAACTCAAACGAGACGTTCAACGACTCGTTCGCCAACTTGATTCCGATACGCTGCTCGAACGCGAGAACGCGGAAAAAGAATTGATCGCTCTTGGAGCGGAAATCACGCAGTACTTACCAGCGGTCAACCAACGACTTTCGGCTGAAGCCGCGAATCGTCTACAACGGGTCCGAACGGCCTTGGATGAAGCGGCCATTGAATCGCGCATTAATGGACAGACCGTGAATCTTGAAGGAACATTGCCGCTCAAAGACTCACTCCAAAAACTGGAAGCGTTGGGAAACGTCCACTTTAACCTCGACGATATCGAGGACGAAGAACTGACACTCGCTCTTAAAGAGAGCTCTTTTTGGCAAGCCCTCGACACGCTTTTGGACGCAGCCAAACTGGATACCAATCTGTATGGCGACCACGACTCGCTTGATCTGTTTCCCAATGTCCGACAAGTGACTCGCAGCGAACGCACGGGCTACTCTGGCGCCTTCCGGGCTGAGCCGACGATGGTCGAAATATCCAAAGACCTAAGCTCGACAACTGGAGGTCGCTTGGCACTCTCAGTACAAATTGCCTGGGAACCCAACGCAACTCCCATCTTTATGAATATCCCTGCTAAATCCATTCGAGCGAAATTAGATGACGGTTCAGAGATCGCAGCCGCCAATCCATTATCCAACCCTGAATTTACCCCCGTAGATGGGTCTTTGGCGATGGAAGTGTCGCTCCAATTTGCCGCACCCCCTCGCGGCAGTCGCGAAATTCGGGAAGTATCAATGGAAGTGGTCGCTCTGCTGCCTGGGTCTGTGCAAACCTTCAGGTTCGAAGAGCTAGATGGCAAAGAGGAAGTCAAACTGAAGCATGGTGACCTAACTATTGCCCTGGAACCCGTCAGCAAAAGTGGAGAGTTCTCTGAGTTTCATATGTCCATGATGCTCAACGATCCCAACGGTGTATTCGATTCCTATCGCGGTTGGGTGTTGAATAAAGAGGCTTTTGTTACAACTCCCGAGGGAAAACGCTTGGAGAACCAAGGCTTCCACACAACACGTTTGGCAGATAACGAAGTGGGAATATCGTATCTCTTTGAACTTCCCGAGAATCGCAAAGGCCATGCATTTGTCTACGAGATACCAGGGTCTGTGGTCAAGAAGACAATACAATTGAAAATGAAGAACATTCCCCTCCCATAATTCGCTCGCCTGTCCTTGATTAGATTGTTGATCCACATGCCTACATCTGAGTCTGCGCCCTGTACCGGAAAACGTTTGGCCATCATCGGCGGTGGTATCACAGGATTGTCGGCCGCATGGCATGCACAAAAAACTGGATTCGATGTTGAGCTATTTGAAGCCTCTGAAAAACTCGGCGGCATCCTCGGGACAATTTATTGGGAAGGAAGACTGATCGAAGGAGCCGCAGATAACTTCGCCACCTTAGATGATGAAGCCTTGCAATGGTGTCGAACGATGGGCATTGAAGATGAGTTCATATCTCCATCCACAGACCATCGGCTAGCGATGGTTTTGCATCATGGAATTCCCAAACCCATTCCAGCAGGCTTTAGTCTCGTTCAACCGACTCGCGTGTGGCCCATCGCCACCACTTCAGTGCTCAGTATTTCAGGAAAACTGCGTCTGCTCTACGAGTACTTTGTTCCTCCGCGTCGAACCGACGAAGATGAGAGTTTGTACGATTTCGCCCACCGGCGTTTGGGTAAAGAGACCTTTGAACGCTTGGTTGAACCCATTGTTGGAGGCATTTTTACCGCAGACCCTAAACGCTTGAGTATGCAAGCCACTCTGCCGCAATTCGTGCGCATGGAAAAAGAACATGGTGGCCTGATTAAGGGTTTCCTTGCACAACGACGCAAACAACGTCAGGCTAAATCAACTTCTACGACTAACGCGACGGATGCAAAGACACGTCAACATTCGATTGAACAACAAGCGAGCGGCGCGCGATATGCGCAATTCATGGCTCCGAGAAAAGGAATGACTTGGTGGATCAACACAATTGCTCAACAGTTGGACCAGACAAAAATCCACCTCAACACCAAGGTACATGCGCTGCGATGGCTCGGCGATGCTCAACCAAGTTCTGACAATCAGCCAACGCATAGGGATGGCGCACACTGGGAACTGACTTTTGATGGTGGAGTCCAAAAGTCGTTTGATGCAATTGTGATTGCCACGCCAAGCATCATCGCTTCTCAATTATTGAAAACAGTCGCCCAAGCAGCTTCGGATAAGTTAGCCCAACTGCGCACTGCTAGTTCGGCAGTTGTGGCCATGATTATTCAACGCCAAGATGTTTCGAAAATGGCTTGGTGTTTTGGCATTGTGATTCCGCAAGTTGAACAAAGACAAGTTCTCGCGATCAGTTTTACCGGTCTCAAATACCCTGGACGAGTTCAAGACGATGAGCTTTTGGTTCGCATCTTTATGGGTGGTTCGACTCATCCCGAAATGTTGAATTGGAGCGACGAGAAATTAACAGAAGTCGCCTCTCAAGAATTGGGCGACATGATCGGTTGGAAAGGATCACCTCGGTGGTCCAAAGTGATTCGTTGGGTCAATGCGATGCCTCAATACGATGTTGGCCATGTCTCGCGGGTGGCAGAAATCGAATCGAGCCTAACGGACGCATTACCGTGCATTCAAATCGCCGGAGCGTCCTACAGCGGCGTCGGTATCCCTCAGTGTGTGCGGTCCGGAAGAAGGGCCATCGAACGACTACATGCTCAATTTGACTCCCCCAACACCCCCACGAAGCGGGTGTAAATTACCTGTTTCGCCTAAACTGGTGGAATATTTAGCCCAATTTATTAATAATCAACGCGACACTTTGCGGGACTGTTACGTATATCCAGGGTTACAGTCCGCACAATCGGACCATTTTCATGAAGAAGCTAGGCGGTTGAAAGAGCCGCTGGTCTGGGGATGAACTATGTTTGAGGTAACCGTTTTGGCAAGTGCCACCTGAGCCAAACGGATCTCATCTGTAGGTTGTTCTTCGGAAAGTGAAATTCAAATCGGAACCCAATCCTGTAGGTTGCGGTTCAAGGACAATCGTTTTCTTATTTTATCTGTTTCAGAGGAAGTTTTTTACATGAGTCAAAAAGCTCATTGGTCGCTGCTCAGAAAATTTGCAGCCGGTCTTGTGCTGACGATTTCGGGTTGGTCGTCGACAGTTCAAGGCCAAGAGCCAGAGTATCCTCCATTCGAGAAAGTAACCGAAGGATTCCGCAAGATCGAGCCTAAGAGCACCGACGGTACTTCGCTTTTTAACCTGTGGGTGCGCGATCGCGACCAACAGGTTTATATCGAAATCCCGAAGGACTTCATGGCTAAGAAATATTTCATCGCTTTGACCAAGAGCAGCGGCGATCCGTATGCTGGCTTGCAGGGTGGTGACTTCTATGTGTATTGGCGACAATACGATAAGCGTTTGGCCTTAGTTGCTCCGAACATGCAGTATCGCAGCACGGGCGAACCAGAATCGCGCAGCTCGGTGAAGCGTTTGTTTACCGACACCGTGCTGTTGGATGTGCCCATTGTGACTATGGTTCCACGCGGTGGTCCACTCGTTGATGCGGATGCATTGATGGTGGGACAAGCCAGTCGCTTCTTCGGTGGCGAAGGCCGCAGCACAATGCCTGGTTTGACCAGCATTGCTAAGGCCAAAGTTTTCTCGAAGAACACCGAATTGGCTTTTGAAATTGTTGGTGAAGGTGGCAATTTGCAAACCTTGCACTATTCGCTCAGTGAGGTTCCAGAAAACAACGGTTACAAGCCCCGCAAGGCTGACGAACGCGTTGGTTATTTCACCACAGATTACACCGACTTGGGCATGTACAATGATGAGAAAGTTCACACTCGTTTTGTGAACCGATGGCGTTTAGAAAAACGCGATCCTTCGTTGAAGGTAAGCCCACCTGTTAAGCCTATCGAATTCTACATCGAACATACGACACCTGTTCGTTATCGCCGTTGGGTGAAGCAAGGTATCGAGTATTGGAACAAGGCATTTGAATCGGTTGGAATCTCCGATGCGATTGTGGTTTACTACCAAGACGCTCCAACTGGCAAGTACATGGACTTGGATCCAGAAGATGTTCAATACAACTTCGTTCGTTGGTTGAACAACAACGTCGGTACAGCAATTGGTCCAAGCCGCGTTCATCCATTGACCGGCGAAATCTTGGATGCTGACATCATCTTGACCGATGGTTGGATTCGTCACTTCAACTTCCAATTCAACGACTTGTTACCTGAAGTCGCAATGGAAGGCATGACCCCAGAGACGATGTCTTGGTTGGCCGATCATCCTAATTGGGATCCACGCGTTCGCTTGGGTTCTTATGCCGATCGTCATCAGATCCTCAACAAAATTGCTCAGCAAAGCCAACTCCCATTTGCTGGTCATCCTTTGGCACAAGGTTTGAACAACAAGAACGTTGGTCGTGTTCCAGGTCAGAACCTACGTCCTGACCAATATTGCTTGGCTGCACATGGCAAGCAGTTGGACATGGCTATGGCTCGCTTGGCCTTTGAAATGATTTTGGAAGGCGAAGACAAACAACCTCCTAAGGAAGGTGAAAAGCCTGCTAAACCGAAAGAAGAGTTGTTGGATGGAATGCCAGAAACGTTTATCGGACCTTTGTTGGCAGACTTGGTGGCTCACGAAGTGGGGCACACCCTCGGCTTGCGTCACAACTTCCGCGCATCGAGCGTCTACTCTTTGGCTGAAATCAACAGCGAAGACATGAAAGGCAAGAAACCGCTGGCTGGTTCGGTGATGGACTACATCCCTGTAAACTTCAATTATGGTGGTGGCGCTGTTCAAGGCGACTGGACCATGATCGACATCGGACCGTATGACTTCTGGGCCATCCAATATGGTTATGAAGCAGACGAAAGCAAGTTGCCCGAAATCCTAAAGCGAGTTTCGGAACCTGAATTGACCTATGCAACCGACGAAGATACCGGCGGACCTGACCCATTGGCTCGTCGTTATGACTACTCGAAGAATCCTCTCGATTACGCTGAAAACCAAATGCGTTTGGTGAAGCTCTATCGCGATCGCTTGCTCGAGAAGTTCGTCAAACCTGGTGACAGCTGGGCTAAGGCTCGCCGTGGCTTCGAATTGACTTTGAGCGAGCAGATGAAAGCTGTTAGCATGATGTCGATCTGGGTTGGCGGCACTTTTGTTAACCGTGACAAGAAGGGCGATCCGGGCGATCGTGCTCCAGTTACCGTTGTGCCACCAGACACTCAGCGCAAAGCTCTCGACTTCGTGATGCAACAAGCGTTCGTTGATGAATCGTTTGGCCTCAAGCCAGAAGTGATTCAGAAAATGTCGTTGGATCGCTGGATGGATGGCGGATTCCGCGCCGATGGTGAAGCCGCATGGCCTATCCATGATCGCATCTTGTCGATGCAAGCCTCGACCTTGACGATGCTCATGAACCCAACGACTTTGCGTCGTGTTTATGACAACGAAGTTCGAACACCTGCAGACCAAGATGCCGTTACCTTGCCAGAAATGCTGGAAAAGATCTCGACCAAGATTTGGTCAGAACTCGACGGCAAGTTTGAAGGCGAAGCCAACGAACGCAAACCTCGCATCAGCTCGTTGCGACGCAACTTGCAACGCGAACACATTGAACGCTTGATCGACTTGACCATCCCTGCAGCTACGCCAACTTCGGCATCGAAAGTTATCTGCAACCTGAGCTTGATGCAATTGCGTCAACTCAAGAGCAAAATCGATGCTGCTTTGGGCAACCCACAAGGCATGGACAAATACACGGTTGCACACTTGACGGAAATTCAGCAACGGCTCACCAAGGCTTTGGATGCCAACTACATCTACAATGTAGCGGCTCCAGGCGTGGGTGGTGGCCGTGGCCCAATTATCATCGGTGCTCAAGAGTCAAACTCGAACAGCGATGTGAACGAATAGCCTCTAGGTTGGAACCCAAACGCTAGATACCGCTTCGCAAGGACGGTAGTTTTAGCGCACCTTACCTAACCGTAACGAACCCCGCCAAAAGAAATTTTGGTGGGGTTTTTTCGTTTCAACGTGCAACCCCGTCCTTCCCGATCTCTACCCGGTTGCAGATCGTCGTACAAAGGGGGATAGTATCGGGAAGTACAACCTCTCCCTAGTTTGCCCCACCAGGATTGCCATGAAACCGATTCGCAAGCTCTTGGCAGCTAATCGCAGTGAAATCGCCACCCGAGTTTTTCGTAGTGCCCATGAACTTGGCATTCGAACAGTCGCCATTTATTCACATGAAGATCGCTATGCGCTGCATCGCTTCAAGGCGGATGAAGCTTATCAAATCGGCAAACCGGGAGAGCCGATTCGCAGCTATTTGGATATACCCGCCATTGTCGATTTGTGTGTGAAACAAAACATCGATGCAGTCCATCCCGGCTATGGCTTTCTCAGCGAGAACGCTGAATTCGCGAGAGCATTGGGTGAAGCGGGGATTACGTTTGTGGGTCCCAGTGTGCGGGCACTGCAACTGTTGGGCGACAAAGTTGCCGCTCGTGAAATCGCAATAAAGGCTGGCGTTCCCGTACTGCCAGGAACAGCTCAAGCCGTACAAAGTGTTGAAGAAGCGTTACAACTTGCCGAGCAAATGGGATATCCCGTTATGCTCAAAGCCGCCAAAGGTGGCGGTGGTCGTGGCATGCGCATGATCGATACCCCTGACCAATTGCCAGGCGCTTTGGAACAAGCCCAACGTGAAGCCAAGAACGCTTTTGGCAGCGACGAAGTTTTTATTGAGAAACTTGTCCGTCGTGCGCGTCACATCGAAGTACAAATTCTCGGCGATACCGCTGGCAACCTCATTCATTTACACGAACGAGATTGTTCGGTCCAACGCCGACATCAAAAAGTCGTCGAACTCGCTCCTGCACCAAATCTCGATCGAGCGATCGCCGCGAAATTGCACGCCGATGCGATCGCTATCGGAAAACATGTTGGCTATAGCGCTGCAGGCACCGTAGAATTTTTGCTTGATGTCGATTCAGGAAAATACTATTTCATTGAAGTGAATCCACGAATCCAAGTTGAACATACAGTGACTGAAGAAGTGACTGGCATCGATTTGGTACGAGCCCAAATTCTAGTGGCGATGGGACATCAATTGGGCGATACACAGGTTGGCTTGCCCAACCAATCCGAAATCCAAGTGAATGGCTGCGCCGTTCAATGCCGTGTTACTACGGAAGACCCCGCCAATCAGTTCCGCCCTGACTATGGTCGTATAACGCATTATCGCAGTGCTGGTGGTATGGGAGTTCGGTTGGATGCGGGTAGCGCCTTTAGCGGTGCGGTTGTTAATCCGTTTTATGATTCGTTATTGGTCAAAGTCACTACCCGCGGGCGGTCGTTGCGAGAAGCATCGCGTCGTATGGAACGCTGCTTGCAAGAGTTTCGTATTCGCGGCGTAAAAACAAATATTCCATTCTTGATCAGCCTGATTTCCCATCCGACATTCTTGGATGGGAGCGCGACAACTCGGATGATCGACACGACACCCGAATTGTTTGAACTCCCCAAACGCCGCGACCGCGCTACGAAATTGCTCGCTTACTTGGGCGACATGATTGTCAACGACAACTCCACCGTAGCAGGAGCCAAATGCAAACGCAAAGAGCCTGCACCTGTACCAAAGTTGCAGGTAGGCAAGCCGCTCCCGCCAGGCTCGCGAGATGTGTTTAAGGCCAGTGGCATCCAAGGCCTACGTCAATGGATGGCCTCGCAAACTCGCTTAATGTTGACCGACACCACAATGCGCGATGCGCATCAATCGTTGCTGGCGACACGCTTGCGCACCTTTGATTTGATGCCAATCGCCGACGCTTATGCACACAAAGCATCCGAACTCTTTTCGTTGGAAATGTGGGGTGGGGCAACCTTTGACACCTCGATGCGTTTCTTGCATGAAAATCCATGGCAAAGACTTGTTCGACTGCGCGAGAAAATCCCCAACGTTCTATTCCAGATGTTGCTCCGGGCTAATAACGCAGTCGGTTACACCAACTATCCCGATAATGTCGTGCGCTTGTTTGTTCGCGAGGCTGCGCAAGCGGGGATCGACATTTTCCGTATTTTCGATGCATTGAACTGGACCAAGAACCTGCAAGTTGCCATGGAAGCAGTTCTCGAAGAGGGAGCGATTTGCGAAGCGGCCATTTGCTATACCGGTGATATTCTCAATCCGAAACGCACCAAATACACCCTGAAATATTATGTCGATCTAGCCAAAGAATTAGAGAAAATGGGAGCTCAGATATTGGCCATCAAAGATATGGCCGGGCTCTGTAAACCACCTGCCGCTCGGGCTTTGGTGAAAGCCCTTAAACAAGAGATCGGAATTCCCATTCATTTCCATACCCATGATACTGCGGGCATGCAGGCTGCTTCGATATTGTCTGCATCCGAAGTTGGCTTGGAGGTCGCCGACGCCGCTTTCGCGCCCATGTCTGGTGGTACTTCGCAAGTCAACCTGAACGCTTTGGTCGAAGCGCTCCGTTTCACTGAACGTGATACTCAGTTATCAACCGAACCACTCACAGAAATCGCAGCTTATTGGCAAGCGGTTCGCGAGTTCTATAGCGCCTATGATGAGCAAGTGCTTCCGGCATCCGGTGATTTGTACGAACATGAGATGCCAGGTGGTCAATACACAAACTTGTACCAGCAAGCCAAATCGCTGGGCATGGCCGACCGCTGGCTTGAAATTTGCCGCGTCTACGCCGAAGTAAACTCGATGTTGGGCGACATTGTTAAGGTCACACCAACCTCTAAGGCCGTGGGCGACTTGGCATTGTTTATGGTAGCCAACCAGCTCACCGCGCAAGACATCGTAGAACGCAAACGCGAATTCAGTTATCCCGCTTCCGTATTGGACTTGCTGGCCGGCCGCATGGGGCAACCACCGGGCGGTTTCCCAGCCGATGTGCAACGCGCTATTTTGGGTGATCAGAAGCCATTAACCACACGCCCAGGCGAAACGCTGCCAGCAGTCGATATGGATAAGTGCCGTGCCCAAGTCACACAGATCCTGTCGCAACCAGCCACCGATCGACAATGCGCTTCATGGTTGATGTACCCTAAAGTGTTTGAAGAGTTTGTAGAGCATCAACGAAAGTATGGTGATGTTAGCGTACTGCCGACGCCATATTTCTTCTACGGTCCCGAAGCGGGCGAAGAATTTGCCGTCGATATCGAAGAGGGCAAACGGCTGATTGTGAAATTCCTCACCGTTGGTCAACCGCATCCCGATGGAACCCGGACCGTGTTCTTTGAATTGAATGGACAACCACGCGAAGTGGAAGTGGTCGATAAATCGCTCGGTGCTTCGAAAACGGCCCGTGTAAAAGCGGATCCAAGTGATGCCACTCAAATTGCGGCCAGCATGCCCGGTATGGTGATCGGCGTAACGGTCAAGGTCGGCGACAAGGTGACGCGTGGCCAAAAACTCTTGGCCCTCGAAGCGATGAAGATGGAAACCAGTATCGCTGCCGATCGTGATGGGGAAGTGACACAACTGCTGGTTCAATCCGGTAGCCAAGTAGAAGCAGGCGACTTGCTCTTAGTTATCAAATAGACATAGCCCCCTAAAACGATTAGTTCGACACTTAGGTGTCTCGGAGGGAAAACGGCTGGGATACAGCTGTTTTCCCTTTCGCTTCCCCAAGTTTTGCCCGCTACGGCAAGATTTGGCGAACTGCCAGTGAGGGCGAACCTATTGCAGAAATGTCACACTTATCTTCTCAATATTTATTTCTTTGACTTCTAGGTGCTACGGAGTCAACAATGAAGGTGTCGGAAGCGTCCGTTCATTCTGCTGGATCAGAATAGGGCGGTACCTATTTCTACACTTTTGCTCACGTATCGAACCTCTTCTAGAAATCGAGCTGCATTGTGAGTGACGCAAGAATGCCCACCAGTTTGCCGCAACTGGATGATTTGAAAAAAAAGAATCCACCTCCTTTCGATAGGGAAGAAGCACCGGCCAAGCCTATTGTGACGCTGCAGCGTTACCAAGAACTTGAACAGCATCTCCGCAACTCTCCAGCCGACGGAGATGCCTACCTTGAGCTCAATCGCATTTACATGGAGCAAGGGCGTTATTTCGACGCCAAACGCGTCCTCGATAAAGCGATGGAACATTTGTCGGACGATCCTCGCATTGTGTTTGCCTGGGAGGAAATGCAAGTTGCTCGCTCCCGACAACTGCTCGATGCCGCTGAAGAACAACTCAAAAAAGATAAAACGCAAGCGAGTCGAGATAACCGAGATCGTTGTGCCATCGATCTCGCCAACGTGCGAATTCATGTGTGCACAGCTCGCATGAAGCGCGACCCCAACGACCATGAACTTGTTCTCCCACTGGCAGCATCGTTGCGTCAATTGGGACGCCACCAGGAAGCGATCGATGCGTTGAAGAGCAAGAAAGACTTCCCTGAAATCCGCGCGCGGGTTTGTTTGCAATTGGGTATGGCGTTGATGCAAACGGAGAAACCTCTTGAAGCCCTCTCTGCATTCCGTCAAGCGGCTCTTTATCGAGCCCCTCCTCCGCCGGAGAAGATCCGTGACAAGGCGTTAGAACTTGCTGCAGAACTGGCGGAAAAACTCGGTCTTCTTGATTCCGCTCGACGTTATGTGCAATTGCGAATTGACGCAAATCCAAACGATACCACGCTGAAACAAACCTTGGCTCGGCTTAGTCGAAAGCCCGCGATTAGCTGAGTAGCCAATCCTTTTCGCATCATGAAATTCAATAGGGCTCGAATTTTCGAGCACTTTCTAAGTGGGAGAGACGACCATGGCACAGGCCATAGTAGATCCGGAACAATTGCGTCGCTTTGCTGCGATGCTGAGACATTTCAATCATGAAATGAGCGATGGAGCTGCGAAGCTTAATCAACAAATGGGCGAACTAGCTGCCACGTGGCGCGATCAAGAACATCGCAAGTTTGCGACTGAATTCGCCGAACAGATGAAACTCATCTCGCGGCTTGTAGAAAACGCAGAGAAACACATCCCTTACTTGATGCGCAAGGCTGAATTGATCGAAGAATATCTTCGCCAATAATTCCTTTTTCCCTTTATAGGTGCCATGTGGCTGGTGAAGCTCACATAGAATCGATCGAAGCCTTAAAACAACTGGCGCAGACATTGGCCAAGATGCGCGAGATGACAGCCCGAGAGGTGGAGGCGATCCAAATCGAACTCCGACGGCTTGAGTTTTGGCTCGAAGAAGCTCTCCCCAATTATTGGGACGAACAAATGCGTATCGCCAATCGACGCTGGGTCGAGGCTCGCCAAACCCTGAGCGATTGCGAGAGCAAGGTACGCGATGATGAGCAACGCAGTTGCAGCGAACATCGCAAGCGATTGGAGCGAGCGGCAGAACGCTTGGCATTTTGTGAACGCAAACTCAGGTTGTTGAAGCAATGTCGGAACGATTGGAAACAAGAACTCGACCGTGTACGTCCACGAATTGCCGCCTTAAACGAGTTGGCAGAAACTGGAATACCACTGTGTCAAACTAAGCTCCAAAACCACCTTGAAGTTATGCAACGATATACGGAGGTCCTATGAGCGGCGTGCAGTTTTCACACGATTTACCTGGCAGCATCCAGCGCCTCACCAGAATGTTGAATGACCTCCGAACGAACATCACCGCTCTGAATGAAACTTGGAAAGACAAGAAATCGCAAGAGTTCCAGACCGAACATTTATTGCCGATTGAGCCTGTAATAACGGGAGCTATTACTTCGTTATCAGACTTAGCTGAGTTAAGTGGGGATATCCAGAAAAAACTTCGAGAAGCGGAATCGATGCTATGAATCCACTTTACCTGTCCTTAAAAACTTATCGCGGTATTGCTCATTCGTTGCAAAAACGCTTCGATAGCGCGCAAACCGAACTCACCGAAAAACTCTCCTCTCTGCAACAACATCGAGAGGAGGTCGAAAAACAAGAAGATCATGCCATCGTCGAACTGCAACAACAGCTCGCACAGGAAGAAGCAGCGCTCCTAACTAAATGGGATGATGAGCTCGAAAAATTTGCCGAATCCGCTGATCGCAAAACCTATCAGTCCTTCGATCAACAGAAAAGCAAGTTTTCAAAACTCGAGCACGAACGCAAAACAAAACTTGCCTTTTTCCAACAAACCTACACACAAACGTTGCATGAAGCGGACGTTGAGTTCAAAAAACACAAAGACGAGCCTCGGCATGAGTACGAACAAATCATGCAACAGCTCCATGCCATGGCTAAACCGTCTGCCCAAAACGTGGTCGAAGCACGCGAAATCGTAAAGGCGCGTGGCATTGCTTTGATGCAACAAAAACCAAATGAAAAATTTGATCATATCGAAACCTTGTTGCAAGCAACGCAACACTTGGGAGAACTTCACTCGAAGTTACATCGAGAAGTCGAACACCTCAGCCGTCATCCTATCGCTCGAATCATCGAGACCATTTGGCTGTGGATTCTACTCTTGGTTGTTTCGGGCGTCGGAGCCGGCATTGCGTATGCCGTTACCAAAGATTGGACTCAAGTTGGTATCACCGCCGGTGCGACTGCCGTTGTAGCTTTCCTCATTTTGCGAGTTGGCTTAAGAATTCCGTTAAAGAAATACACAGCCAAACACTACCCGATCATCGAAGTCCTGTGGGCTGATTGCGGACAAGCTTTACAAACCGCTGAACAATTCGCTCGCCAACAAGCGGAAGGTAAGTTACTAGCTCTTCAACAGAAACTAGAAAAATCCAAAAGTGACGCCGAGGCCCACCTCAAGGAAAGTTCGACCGCATTGGAAACTCGAATCGATAACGAGAAACAAGAATTACTCAAATCGATGAATGAGTTCCGCGATAAGGTAGAACAAGAGTTTCTCGACCGACGAAAGCATAGCAACGATGAAGGTGACAAGCGTCATATTGCTTGGAAGAGAGATGCTATTCAACGCCTTCAAGCCCGAAAAGATCTAAAAGCGAAACGCCTCGCTGATATCGATGTCACCGCCCAACAGTGGAAGGAACGAGCTGAGTTTCGGGTATCGAAAGGGCTCAAATCGGCGCACCAAATCAGCCAACGACTTAAGGGTGAAATTGGAGGCCGATATGTTAGTTGGGATAGCCCGCTGTGGCAAAAGGAAGGGTTGCTTACCGTTGCTCATGAACCAGCTTTGACGGTTGGCAAATTGCGAATCCCCACGCATGAATTGAAGGATTCGAATTATAGTAACTTGGCCAAACTGACGACAAACGACGTGAACTCGGGCAATGTCACCCCAGATGATAGCGGAATTCGTTTGCCTGTAACTTTTCTTCCGCTGCAACATTCTGGATTGTTGGTCCGAACTGCAGCAAATCAAAATGACCTTGGCAAGAAAATTCTTTCGCAAGTGGTGATGCGTGCTTTAACTTCGCTCCCACCCGGAAAAGTTTTCCTGACCGTGATTGATCCGCGAGGACTAGGGCGAGACTTTTCTTGGCTCATGCACTTAGGTGATTTCGATCCACGCTTGGTACAACATCGCGTTTGGACCGAACCGGTACACATCGGACATCATCTCAGCGAACTGGTCCGACATAGCGAACAAGTCATTCAACAACAACTGCGCGATCGCTACACGAACCTTCACCAATACAACCAACAAGCAGGCACACTTGCTGAGCCATATCACTTTGTGATTTGGCCCGACTTCCCGTTCGGCTGCGATGAGTCTGCTTGGAAGAGTATCTCCAGTTTGCTCCAAGCTGGACCACGCTGCGGTGTAGCTGTTTGTTTGCAATGTGATGAATCCCTGCATTGGCCTCCATTCATGGAACAAAAAGCCTTTGAACATATTGGCCTCAAAATTAAAGTCGATGAGACCGGAAAAACGTCTCTTTTAGAACCCAATTTGGAGAACTTTGAGTTCGAAGTGGACCAACCACCTGATGATGGTCTCAAGAGTCGCTTGATTCGTAATTGCGGTATGGCAGCCCTTGAAGCAGGCCGTATCGAACTGCCGCTGAAGCAAGTAGTCGGTGAGAATTTCGTTCGCTGGCAAGAGAACTCAGCCAAACTATTAGATGTCCCTTTGGGTCAAAGCGGTCCTGGACGCGTTGTATCAATGCGGCTCGGCGTCGGAACCAATCAGCACGTATTAATTGCGGGTAAGACTGGTTCCGGTAAGTCAACGTTGTTGCATACCTTGATCACCAGCGCCGCGTTGCGTTACTCGCCTGATCAATTGCGAATGATTC
>JAFLCP010000128.1 GCA_017303505.1 Planctomycetota bacterium
AGGCTTGGTTCAAGGGGAAATCGATGGCCCGCGTGTTTGCTACTGCATCAATCAAGATGCATTGGCAAAACTCAAATTGTTAATCGCGAACTTGTGATGCTTCTTGAAAGTCACATTTGAAAGGGAGTTGCACATGACAGATCGCAAAATCATTGACGATGTACGAGACCAGTATGCGGGAGTAGCTCGCGGAGAGCTCAATAACGACACCGGAGCAGTGAGAAATATTGCCTCAGCCTTTGGTTACTCGGAAGCTGAATTGAGTCTTTTGCCGGCAGAGGCCAATATGGGCTTATCGTGCGGCAATCCGACTGCGCTCGCTGCGCTGCGTGAAGGCGAAGTTGTCGTCGATCTTGGTTGTGGTGGCGGGATGGATGTATTTCTGGCTGCTCGCAAGGTCGGTGCGACAGGACGTGTTATCGGTATCGATATGACCGCAGAAATGCTCGAACGAGCACGAGCAGGTCAGCAAAAGCTAGGACTCACCAACGTAGAGTTTTTTCAAACAACCATCGATCGGTTACCGTTACCCGATAACTCGGTCGATTGTGTGATCAGCAATTGCGTGATCAATCTAGTTCCCGATAAGTTGGCTGTATTTCGCGAAATTCTGCGGGTCTTAAAGCCCGGAGGGCGAGTCGCTTTGAGTGATATTGCGCTCAAGCAAGAGTTGCCTGATGGCGTGAAGCAGAGTATTGAGGCGTATGTGGGGTGTATTGCCGGTGCGATCTTGATTCACGAGTACCGTAGCCTGATGGAGAGAGCTGGTTTCCAATCGGTCGTAGTTACCGATACAGGATCTGACTTGAATGCCTACGCGCAGGCCAGTAGCGGTTGCTGTGGGACCTCTGTGGAATCTCCATCCAATATTTGCTGTGGTCCTGATACGAAAACTCTGCATGATGGTCTAGCCTCGGTCATGCAAAACTTTGATGCCAATGCATATGCGGCTAGTGTTAAAGTACACGCTCTCAAGCAGCAGTCCTCAGAAGCGGTCAATCCATTGCCACCGATAACAGAGCCTGTGAAAGCAAAGGTCAAATCGATGAAAAAAGTTCAGGTTTACGACAAGCCAATGTGTTGTTCGACGGGAATTTGCGGGCCCGATGTCGATCCAGTTCTTCCTAGATTTGCCGCTGATCTCGATTGGTTGAAGAGTCAGGGGCATGATGTGGAGCGATTCAACTTAGCCCAACAGCCGCAGGCCTTCATTGACAATAAGACGATGAACGAGTTGTTGAGTACTGCTGGCGTCAATTGTCTTCCCGTAGTGATGATCGACGGAAAAGTTGTCAGTCAAGCCACTTACCCCACACGCGACGAATTAAGCACCTGGCTCTCCGGCCAACACCTCCGCCACTTCCTCCCCACAGTACAGGAGTGAGGCTTCAGACTTCAGGTTTCAGGCTTCAGACTTCAGGAGTCAGGCTGAATCACTGAAAACTGAATCACTGAATCACTGAATCACTGAATCACTGAATCACTGAACCACTGAACCACTGAACCACTGAAAACTATGCACACTCGCAATCTCTTTTTCACCGGTAAAGGTGGCGTTGGTAAAACTTCCGTTGCTTGCGCGACGGCAGTTACCTTGGCCGATTCGGGGAAAAAAGTCTTATTGGTTTCAACCGATCCCGCGTCCAATCTGGACGAAGTTTTGGGCGTTACACTCGGCAATCATCCGACTGCAATTCCTGGTGTCGCAACATTATGGGCGATGAATCTGGATCCAGAGAAAGCTGCCAAAGAGTATCGGGAGCGGATGGTGGGGCCCTATCGTGGTTTGTTGCCTGAAGCTGCGATCAAAAGTATGGAGGAACAGTTTTCAGGTTCCTGCACTTTGGAGATAGCCGCATTTGATGAGTTCTCTCGGCTGTTGGGTGACCCTACTGCAACAGCTGCTTTTGATCATATCGTCTTTGATACTGCGCCAACCGGACATACGTTGCGGTTGTTGACGTTGCCATCTGCTTGGGATGGATTTATGCAGCACAATACGACAGGAACCAGTTGCTTAGGTCCTTTGGCTGGTTTGCAGGCTCAGCAGAAACTTTATCAGGCGTCGGTAAACGCTTTAGCGAATCCTGAGGTTACAACCTTGGTGCTGGTCACGCGAGCAGAGGCGAGTCCATTGAAAGAAGCGGCGCGTACTAGCCAAGAGCTTGGCGAGTTGGGAATTCGCAATCAACACCTGGTAATCAACGGTGTTTTTCGCGCCGTCGACCCATCAGACAAATTGGCGGTGGCGATGCAGCGACGAGGGGAACTGGCATTGGCAGCGATGCCCGAGGGGTTGAAAGAGCTACCGCACTCTGTGGTACCGCTACATTCCGCTGGAGTTCTGGGACTAGAATCTCTGCGTGGGTTGTTCCGAGAGTTCTCTCCTGAAAATTTCGGCCAGGCCAACATCGCCCCATCTTGTTGCTCCAGGTCACGGTGTGATTTTGGCGATGGGTAAAGGTGGAGTGGGAAAGACCACCGTTGCGGCTGCTGTAGCGGTTGCCATTGCCCAAAAGGGATTTCAAGTCCATCTTTCGACTACCGATCCAGCTGCCCACATTGCGGCAGCTCTAAATGAGGAACATCTTCCGAACTTGACGGTGAGTCGAATCGATCCGGTTGCGGAAACAGCCAAGTATGCCGGCGAGGTCATGCGGAAGGCTGGCGCGAATCTAGATGAGAAAGGTCGTGCGCTATTGGAGGAAGACCTGCGTTCTCCTTGTACAGAAGAGATTGCCGTGTTCCGGGCTTTCGCGAGCGCTGTAGCTGCTGGTGCAAACAAGTTCGTCGTTCTGGATACTGCTCCAACAGGGCATACCGTTTTATTGCTAGATTCTGCTTTGGCATATCATCGCGAGGTGACTCGACAAACCAGCGAAATGCCGGAGTCGGTTGAAAAGTTGTTACCGAGATTGCGCGATCCAGAGTTTACCAGAGTATTGATCGTGACGTTACCGGAAGCTACGCCCGTACATGAAGCGGCGAGCTTGCAACGCGATTTGCGAAGAGCAGGTATTGAACCTTATGCCTGGGTTATTAATCAAGTTCTTAGTCCACTTCAGATCTCCGACCCACTATTGAAGCAACGCCAGGGACACGAAGTGAAATATTTGCGAGAGGTGAAGGAAACACTGGCAGCCCGTGTCGTGGTTATTCCATGGCAGATCCAACCACCCATCGGCGTCCAAGCTCTGAATCAGCTGAACGCAGCGCGAGATAGTAGAGAGGAGAAAGTAGAACAGTAGATCTATTCAGGTTCGACTTTCAGACGTATTGATTCGTTTAACCCGTACGCCGAAGGCACCGCTGCGCGAGATAGTAAAGAGGAGAAAGTAGCACAGTAGATCTATTCAGGTTCGACTTTCAGACGTATTGATTCGTTTAACCCGTACGCCGAAGGCTAGGCCCGCGCCGTTTGGTTCATCAACGGGTTGGACGTTTCCGTTTGACCAACGTCTCGTTTGAGAGCTATCGATTTTCCGTATACCGCACGCTTTGATGTTGCAAAAAATTTAGGGCCGGAGGCTCGGCACATCCACGGCCAGGGCCGAGATATGAGACTTAAGCCCCGACAGCGGCGATATACTCGAGCGTGTGTTGCCCTGTTGGTCTTGCGATCTCTAGGCATTTACCAACCATAGCTAATCAGCCCAGGCAAAGGTTGTTTCTCCCCGTTGCGGGCTTCCTCGTACCCCAGATGCCGGATGTCGATTTTGGATAGCGGCGAGTTGTACGGGCGTAAGAAGAAACTCATGCTCTTCTTACTTGTAATTTCCTATACCGATCGGTATACTCGCAGGGGGCTTGGTATACCGAGCGGTATATGAAGCGCAAGTTCGGGGTGATCGGACTGGGGGCAAGTAAATCCATAGGGGTTGGATATGGCAGGTAAAAGATATTGGCTGTCTTGCTTTTTGACGATTTGCGTACTGCTTGAAAGTGCGTGTCCTGCTGGTCACACAAGCGAGCCCGTTCGCATTTCGTTCGACCTGCAATCGCTCGATGGAGTTAGCCATGCGTTGTCCCAAAATGACAAGCGAGTCTATCGAGCTTTTGTTTTTTTAGGGACTACTTGCCCCGTATCCAATACGAGTCTTCAGGAGTTGAATCGAATTCACAGTACCCTGCCGAAAGGCGTTGAACTATACGGCGTGTTGTCGGATCCTAACGTAAAACGTCAAGCAGCGATCAAGCATTTCGCTGAATATCAAGCGACTTTCCCGATACTTTTTGACGGATCGCAATTGCTGCGTGAAGCCTTGCAGCCAACCCATGTGCCCGAGGCGTTTGTAGTTTCGCCCGAGGGAGAAGTGCTATATCGCGGTGCAATTGATAATGCCTATGTCGCACTCGGTCGTCGACGAGCCACAGTGGATCAACGCTATCTCGAAGATGTGTTGCGGTTCGCTACAACGGGAAAAAAGCTGCCTGTCCGCCAAACACAACCCGTTGGTTGTTTGATTCCTAAGATTGCTTTGGAAGCTGACGCTGCAACCGTGACCTATGCACGTGATATTGCTCCCATCCTGCAGCAGCGATGTGAAACCTGTCATCGTCCAGGCCAAGTTGCTCCGTTTAGTTTAACCAGTTTTGCCGAAGCGAAAGCTCATGCTGAAATGATCGTGGAAGTGACGCAGCAGCGGTTGATGCCTCCTTGGATTCCGGGACCAACAGCTGCTCATCGGTTCGTTGGCGAGCGATGGCTGACCGATCAGGAATTGGCCTTGCTGAAAAATTGGGTTAAGGATGGTTGTCCACTCGGTGATGAAGCGGACCTCCCTCCATCGCCGAAGTTTGCGGATGGTTGGCAATTGGGTGAGCCCGATCTCGTTGTTAAGATGCCCGAATCGTTCACAGTTCCCGCGAATGGGCCCGATTTATTACAGAACTTCGTTCTCCCCGTTGAAATACCAGAAGACAAAATGGTTGCAGCCGTCGAGTTTCATCCTGGCAACAAACGCGTGGTGCATCATGCGGTCTTGTTTCTCGATGACAAAGGTCAGGCGCGAAAACTTGATGCCGCAACACCTGAACCAGGTTATGGCAATTTTGGCGGACCAGGTTTCCTGCCCAGCGGCGCATTAGGCGGGTGGTCGGTGGGTAACACTGCACGACGGCTGCCGAACGATATGGGGCGTTATCTCAAGAAAGGAAGCGATATCGTGGTTCAGGTTCACTACCATCCTACTGGTAAAGAGGAAGTGGATCAGTCTGAGCTGGGACTTTACTTCGTGAAAAAGCCTGTGGCCGAATCATTGAAAGAGCCAGCTAAGTTAGTGGGTAGCATTTGGATGGCCAATTATGAAATGGATATTCCAGCTGGCGAAGCGAACTATAAACGCTCGACGACCTATACGTTACCCAAAGATGTAATCATGGTCGGTATCGTGCCGCATATGCATCTACTTGGGAAATCGATGCGGGTAACGGCAACACAGCCCAAGCAATCAGCGGAAGTCCTGATCGATATTCCCGTTTGGAATTACAACTGGCAAGATGAATACTACTACGAGCAGCCTATTCGTCTGAAGGCGGGAACAAAGATCGTCGTCGAGGCGGTGTTTGACAACTCCGCAGATAATCCGTCCAATCCTTCATCGCCGCCGCAACGTGTGACATGGGGAGAAGAGACAACGGATGAGATGCTGTTTTGTTTCTTCTTACTAACAGCGGATAAAACCGAGGATCTGATTCATACGATCTTCGATAATTTGGGGCACGATTTGAAGCAAACACGCAAAGATGTAGGACAAACACCATGACCGCGCGAAGTGAAAGTGCTGCCAAGACCAAAGAACGCTTGTTGGATGCGGCGTTGACGTTGTTTTCCCAACAAGGATATGCGGCCACGGGCATTCGAGACATATTGCAAGAGGCTGGGGTGACACAGCCAACGTTGTATCATCACTTTGCTGATAAGGCTTCTTTGCTTCAGGCGTTGATTGAGCGGCATTACGGTGAGAGCCAGGAGCAGTTAGCTGGGATCGTTGCCAGCGAGGAAACGATATCAGGTAAGTTATCCGCGTTCGCGCTCACCTCGTTTGAATATTGCAATCGCGATCCACGAGTGCCGCGTCTAATGTTCCAGACATATTTCGGCCCCACTGTGCCGGAGATTGATGGAGTACTGGATAAGCTGACAGAAAAACGATTTCGTTTGGTAGTGCGGCTGATGGAGGACGCGATTACCGCAGGCGAGTTATCGCCGTCGGATCCTGAGTTTCTGGCTTTGAGTTTTTGCAGTATGGTCGATCAACCGTTGAATCTCTTTTCGCGCAAGGCCCGCCCTAAGAGGTATCTGACAGCGGAACTTGCCCACGCTATCGTTTATCTGTTCTTGGGTGGTGCGAAGTAACGGCACATTGTAGTTTCTCAGAAAAGACTTTCAGTTGGTTGCGTCGTTTAGCCCGTGTGCCGAAGGCACCGCTGCGCGAGAAAGTAGAGAGGAGAAAGTAGAACAGTAGATCTATTAAGGTTCGACTTTCGGACGCATTGATTCGTTTAGCCCGTGTGCCGAAGGCTAGTTGGACAGCGCCAACTCTCGTACCTTGATTTGTCGTAACTCATTTGGCATCAAGTGTTTATTGCCCTTGACGCAGGATACGAAAAAAGGCGACCCTCCGTGTTCAACAATTGTTTCAAAAAGAAACCACGGAAGGTCGCCCCTATGTCGGTACATGATATCGCAAAACTCGGAACTATGCTCGGTCGATTTTTGCTTTTGTTCGCTGATTGTTTCGCGCGCATTGAAGGACAAAGATTGCTGAGGGTATACGTTAACGGCTTGCTATCAAATGTGCAAAGAAAAAACGTGGAGGCGATGGCTTTATTTCAAGGGATCGCTCCTCGCACGCTGCAGCGTTTTCTCGAATCGATTGTTTGGGATGAATATCTGCTTCGGGATAAGTGCCAGAAATTCGTTGCTAAAAATTACACGCACCCCGAAGCGATCGGAACGATTGACGAAACTGGCATCGCTAAAACGGGCTGCCATACTTGTGGAGTCAAACGACAGTACAACGGTAATCGTGGAAAAGTTGAAAACTGTGTTAACAGTGTTGCGATAGCCTACACGATTAACGGCTTTAGTTGTTTAGTCGACGCTCAGTTGTATCTGCCGAGAGAATGGGCGGAGGATGGCGCTCTCCGAAAAAAAACTTGATCCCGGACGAAGTGACTTTCAAAAGCAAACCAGAAATTGCCATCGAGCAAATTGATCGTCTATTGAAAAATGGCATTCGCGTAATGGCTTGGAACGCGGATGAGGCATACGGACGTGATGGCTTCTTCCTCGATGCATTGGACGCTCGCCATCAGGCATTTGTGTGCGAGGCTCCTGGCACTTTCACCGTTTGGCTAAAGTATCCAAAAGTTGGGCGAAAATCGGAAAAAAGAGACTATCGCCGAATTAAGAGACTCAGAGAAAGCGATGAAAAGCCTACTCGAATTCGCGATGTCGTAGTGACGTCTCCGATGTTCAAGCATCAATCTCCCCAGCGCTACATCGTGAGGATTTCGAACAAGGGTGAAGAGGTTTGGGAAATCCGTTGGGCAATCTGTTGGAGAAAAACGCATACGATGAAGATGGTAAGTAATCCATGCACACTAGTAGTTGCTAGAAATGTACTTACCAACGAAACAAAGTTCTTCATCTCTAACCGAGTCCCTGGTTCAAACGGATGGAGCTTACGCAAAACGCTCAAAGTTGCCTTTAGTCGTTGGCCCGTTGAAGATTGCTTCCGAGAAGCAAAGGAAGAGCTGGGATTGGATCATTTCGAGTGCCGGAGCTGGAAGTGCATTCATCGACATTACTTCGTAACGTTGCTCGGGCATCTGTTCTGTGCACACACTCGAAAGAAACTCTCCAAAACGGAAGATGTAACATCGGATGAATATCTAACGGTCGAGCAGATTCGACGTGCAGTCAACGCTAACCTTGGTGCGACTACAGATCCTCCGCGTGTACGGGCGTCGAAGTACAAAGCAGAATATGACATTCAAAGCTACTATCAGAAACGAAATGCCTACGCGATAAAATCTCATCGCAAAAAACGTCGAGCTGCGTTCAAGGCTTTGGGAATAAATATCCACACTACAAAGTCAATATACGACACAAAAAAACGACGCTCGAAGCCGCGGAAGTTGGCGCTGTCCAACTAGGCCCGCGCCGTTTGATGCGTTGTTGCATTGGACCAATACATTCACATCGGATGGATCGTTCGTCGACCGTATAGTCGTACCAGCAGAGCATACGAGATTGCAGTACAATGCTCTACAATGCGCTTCATATCCGCGGTGCAATTCTCATCATAGAAAAAGAGTATGAACAGAAGCAATCAGAATTCGCTACGTGGTATTCGGTTGAGCTTGATCGTGACAGGAAGCCTGATCATTTTTGCTGGGCTTTGCTGCATGGTCGCACCAGCTTGGGTAGCGGTTCCGTTGGAGTGGCTGATCGGGGGAACCATGTTCCTGACAGGATCTGCCACACTTTTTCACCTGGCGGCAGGTGCCGTAGCATTTTTGTTTGGTACCGCGAGGCAGGAAGAAGTTGCTAGTGTACTGACTCAGGATTCTCTGACTCGGACCTCTGTGAGTGTAGCCCGACGAAGTCCATTTTGGGGTGTGGCTGTTTTGCAAGTGTTGTTCGGAGGGATCATGTTGATCTCTCCGCAATTGCTTCGACCCTATTGGTCGCTTTTGTTGATGGCTGCTATTGCAGTTGAGGCTGGATTGATTCTGTGGCTCAGTTTGCACTTTTCTTCATTCACTACCAAAGTTGGCTTATGGCTCAATGGTCTTGTATCGCTAGTTGTTTTTGCCATTGTGATGTTGAACTGGCAACAAGTTTTGGTTGGACATTGGATTGGTGGGCTATTGGGCGCCAAAGTGCTCATGTTAGGTTGGGCCCTTTTGCAAATCGGTATTCGTGCTAGCGATATCGATCTACGTTACGCATACATCGGCGAAGGAAGATTTCATGACACGCCTTCAGTTGGATCCATTTATGCGGTGTATTATGGTCCCGCTTTCCATTGCGGGATCAGTGTGGGCGATGGTCAGATTGTGGATTATCTGAGCGATGGAATTGTGCGTTTGATTTCTTGGGACGAATTTCTGTTGGGACGTCGGGCGCTGGAGTGGAATTATCCTGATGTTCCGGCAGGCGATCCAACTGCGATTTGTATTTTTGCTCGTAAGCTGGCTGGGATGTACAACAAATACGACGCATTGCGTTTCAATTGTGAAAATTTGGCAATCTACTGTCGCTCTTTGGGGCAGACTACGCATTCGTCCTTTTCACAAGCGGCAGTTGGTGTCGAGCTTGTAAAACGCAAGCCCATTTTGGGAACACTGTTGCAGATGCTGAACCGAGCGGCCTCATGGTTCCTATACGGGGCTGGTGGGCCTTTCGGAAAGCAAATTGGGTTTGCCATGATTCGTGTGGCCCGTGCGATCACCGACTGGGTAATCGCGGGACCACTTCGAAAAAAGATGGAATACCAGCAGCCTGCAGAGATCTACATGCCTGTCTTTGAGGATCGAAATGAGGAGGTGGTTTCGAAACCAAGGTAATCTGGCATCACGTCTTGTGTTCGTTGGGACGGCGCATGGTGAGTTTTCAGTTTTGGCTTCTCAAGCGGTAACCGATTCCCTGTTCCGTTATAAAGTACTTCGGCCGGCTTGGATCTTTCTCCAGCTTCTTTCTCAGGTTCGCCATAAAAACGCGGACGTAATGAGCCTCGTTGGCCGAACCTGGTCCCCAAACCTCTTTGAGTAGGTATTGATGTGTGAGAACTCGATCGCGGTTGCGCACCAACAGAGCAAGTAAATCGAATTCTAGTTTGGTCAATTTTACTTCTTGTTGATCCACGAATACTTGTCTCTTTGCGAGATCTCCATGGATGGAACCTAGCTGAAAAGTGTGATCTTCGTTTTCTCCAGGTGGTCGTGTAGAACGTCGAAGGGTGCTGCGAATTCTTGCCAGAAGCTCACCTACGCTAAAAGGCTTCGTCAGATAGTCATCGGCCCCTGCATCTAGGGCGTCAATTTTGCTTTGTTCTTCGCCTCGTGCCGAAAGCACAATGATAGGCAATGTGGACCAGCCTCTAACGGCCTTGATTAACTCGATGCCATCCCCGTCAGGTAAGCCAAGATCCAAGAGAACAAGTGTCGGATGCGATTGCGTAATTAGCCGGAGTCCCTCTTTGACGGTTGACGCTTGAGCAATGCGAAAGCTCTCAGCTTGCAGCGAAGCCTGTAAAAACTTTTGGATCGCCGCTTCATCCTCTATGATGGCGACCAACGGAGCACTCGAGTTTGCCATGGGGTTATTCGTTCAGTTCACTGTGGATGACGGGGGGCTCTGTTTCATTGGGGATCGTAAAGCGAACGATTGTACCACCTTCCGGGCGGCGAATTGCGGTTATGGCCCCTTTATGAGCTCGAACAATAGCATCGCAAATGGCTAAGCCCAGTCCAGTTCCCCGTCGATCGGTATTGGTTCCTGAACCTCGCTGGAACATTTCGAAGATCTTTTGTTCATCACCCGCAACGATACCACATCCCCGATCTGCCACCTGGATGGCAATACCATCCTTGATGGGGTGAGCTTCAATCTCGATCGAAGTTTGGCTGGGCGAATACTTTAGTGCATTGTCGATGAGATTGACCAAAACCGTTTCTAATAGCAGTTCGTCACCATGAATCAGTGGCAAATCACCAGCAATGTGAACTTTAACGTCTCGATTGCCCAAAATGTGTTCGAGTCGTGCCAGTGCGGAGCCGATCACCTCTTCCACGGGCTGCCATTGCCGGTTGAGATGGACTTTACCACTCGATAAGCGAGTCATGTTCAGCAGATTTTCGACCAAGCGGGTCAGTCTTTGAGACTCGTCAACAATGGTCTCTAGAAGTTCATGATTTAAGCCATCCAATAACTTGTGATTGATATTGGCATCCAGACTGCTGGCCGCACCCGCTATAGCTGCCAGCGGTGTTCTCAAATCGTGGGATACCGCGCTCAGTAACGAACTCCTTAGTTTTTCCGTTTCGGATTCTAGCTCAGCTTTCTGTGAGCGTTCCGCCAAATTGATGCGTTCGATTGCAAAAGCAATCTGAGTCGCGTACGTTTCTAGTAATTGACGCGCATCGAAAGACAAGGGTTGTTTGGGATTCGAAGGTTGGACAGCCATTACGCCAGCCACATTATCCGGTGTTGATAACGGTAGATAGAGCGCCTCTGTACAGGGGAGTGTATTGGTCCCAGCACCGGCTGGTTCATTATTGTCGAGTACCCATTGAGCCGTGGCAAATTCTTTGGCACTTGCCGCGAAGCTGGCAACATGTCCGAAGACTGGGCGAACTTGACGATTTTGGTTCGGCAGATAGATGACGGCATGCGCATCGAACACCTCCGAAACGATTTTTTCTGCTTCGGTCAGTAATTCGGTTGTTTTTGAAGATCTCACCAAACGACGGCTTAGACGGTATAGAGATTCTGCTCTTCGCTCATTTTTACGCGCGGTTTCTGCTTGGCGGTGGATGCGCGATGTGACGGTACTCGCCAATAATCCTACAACAAGCATTACAGCAAACGTTATCAAATACTGACTATCATAGACCGTGATGCGATAGTACGGTTCGGTGAAGAAAATATCGAACACAAGCACAGCGGCTGTTGAGGCGACAATGGATGGAGTTGTGCCGCTGCGAGCGGCGATCACTATGACAGAAAGCAAGTAAACCATTACCAGGTTAGCTTCTGAAAATCCTGCTACATTCATGGCCAGCGCCAGAGTCGTGGCTACAGAGAGCGTAAGTCCAGCTTCGATCCAGCGAAAAACAGACGGGCGATCGTGATAAGAATTCCAGAGGGATTGAGTCGCGCGTGGTTCTTCGACACCTCGAACGACAATGACATCCATATTCTCACTATCACACAAGAGGCGATCAACAAGCGACTGTCGATTTCGCCACCATCGCTGTTGTGTTTCACCAGTCTTTCCTACGACAATCTTCGTCACATTCCGACTTGATGCATAGGCCAGAAGTTCTTGAGCGATGTCTTCGCCAGAGACCTGAACCACCTCTCCACCTAGACTTTCGGCAAGTTTTAGGTTGCGATGTAATTGGTTTCGAGCTTCTTCGGTCCATTGGCTCGAGTGTGACGACTCGATATGCAAAGCAAGCCAGGGGGCATGGAGGCGATCGGCTAATCGCTTGGCCGCCCTGACGACCCTGGCCGAAGTAGGGATGGCCCGCCGCATACCAACAGTCTTTCATTGGTGGGCCAAGGTCGATTTGCAGCAGAGCCTAAGCGAGCGACTTCAACATCGTCGTGTACATGATCCGCTGCCCGCCTAAGCGCCATTTCTCGGAGCGCAACAAGATTGTTTTTGCGAAAGAATCTCTCCAGGGCAAATGCCGCCTGTTGGGGAACATATACTTTCCCCTGCCGCAGACGTTCAAGGAGTTCATCCGGCGAAACGTCAATAAGAGTTATCTCGTCAGCTCTTTGAAGTATTGCATCTGGAACCGTTTCGCGAACATGAACACCGCTAATCTCAGACACAACATCATTCAGAGACTCAATATGTTGTACATTGAGAGTGGTGAAAACATGGATTCCAGCGGCCAGCAATTCCTCCACATCTTGCCAGCGTTTTAAGTGTCTGCACCCTGAGGCATTAGAATGTGCCAGTTCATCAACCAATACGTACTCAGGCTTACGCGCAAGCGTAGCATCTAAATCAAATTCCTTGAGTGTAGAGCCGCGATATAGAATCGTCTGGCATGGAATCGATTCCAGGCCCTCGGTAAGAGCTTGTGTCTCTGGACGCTCATGTGGTTCCACATATCCAATAACAACATCATGTCCCTCTCGCTTCAGAGTTTGGGCGGCCTGGAGCATCGCATAGGTTTTCCCGACACCTGCCGCATATCCAAAGAACAAACGCAATTGACCGCCAGCAGTTGTTGTGACAGGTGCACTTGCGTCGGACCGAATTCGTGCGAGCATCTGTTCCGGTGATGGGCGTTCCTGATGGCTCATTTGGGTTCTACCCACTTTAACTCGTTATCCAACAGTAGATTGAACTCCAAAACGTTGATCAAATCGTTCATGTCGAGTCGCTTCTGCTTTTGCTGTTGAGCAAATGTGTGCAATTTCGTTTGAATCGCGGTGGTCTCGACCTGACGGGCTTTGGCAATGCGGTCCGCTTGTAGAAGTGCGGCCTCTAGCGTGATATGCGGATCGAGGCCGGACCCGGAAGTGGTCACCAAGTCTGCGGGCATTTTTGTTTCACTAGTCAACTTGAATCGACGGAGAATTTCTTCGGAGCGTTCGCGTATCTTTACATTGGTGGGCGAAAGGTTGCTCCCACCCGCTGCTGCTGCATTGTAGTCGACGGCGGACGGCCTTGGCCAGAGATACTCGGAGCGAGTGAAATTCTGTGCAATGAGTAGTGAACCTATGGGAATACCCTGTTGGTTGTAGACTAAACTCCCCAGACGCTTCTGAGGTGCAACAAGTAATGCGGAAGTCAAAGTCAAACTTGTATAGGCAAAACCACACACGCCCATGGTAAGTGCGATCACGCGAGCGGAATGGAAGATTTCTTGTAGCATTTTGTAACTCCTAAAAAGACAGTCTCAAACCGCACCGAGCGCTGATAGAAATAGATCAATTGCTTTGATGCCGATGAAAGGAACAATCAAGCCTCCAAATCCATAGATCAGGAGGTTGGTGCCCAGCAGAGTATCTGCGCCTACGGGGCGGTACTTCACTCCTCGTATCGCGATCGGTATGAGCAACGGAATGATGATTGCGTTGAAGATCGTCGCGGCAAGGATGGCACTGCGGGGAGTTGCCAATCCCATCACGTTTAAGGATGCGAGGTGCGGCATCGCACTCATGAACACTGCCGGAATAATCGCAAAGTACTTAGCGACATCGTTCGCAATGCTGAACGTGGTTAACGCTCCACGAGTCATCAACATTTGTTTGCCGGTAGCGACGATATCGATGAGTTTGGTCGGATTGGAATCCAAGTCCACCATATTCCCTGCTTCTTTAGCAGCTTGCGTTCCAGTATTCATGGCGACAGCGACATCGGCTTGGGCCAGAGCAGGTGCATCATTCGTTCCATCACCTGTCATTGCGACCATGTGGCCTTCCGCTTGGTAAAGTCGAATCAATTCCAGCTTTGCTTCAGGTGTTGCTTCAGCCAAATAGTCGTCCACGCCTGCTTCTGCAGCAATGGCAGCAGCGGTGAGGGGATTGTCGCCGGTGATCATGACAGTCTTGATTCCCATTCTTCGCAATTCGGTAAACCTCTCCTTGATTCCACCTTTCACAATATCTTTGAGATATACCACACCCAAGGCTTGATTATTTTCGGAGACAATCAAAGGCGTGCCACCGTTCTTGGCGATGCGTTCAGCTTCGGTCTTCACTTCAGATGGTAGATCACTGCCTTGTGCAGCTAAATGACTGGATATTGCATCGAGGGCCCCTTTGCGAATAACTCTTCCTTGAAGATTCAATCCACTCATTCGAGTTCGCGCTGTAAAGGGTACGACCTCTGCGGCGAGTTCTTCTAAGGATTGACCTCTCAACCCATATTTGTTTTTGGCCAGAACTACGATGCTTCTCCCTTCGGCGGTTTCATCGGCGAGAGATGCCAACTGGGCAACTGAGGCTAAGCGTTTTTCATCGATGCCGGGGGCGGGGATAAAAGCATCGGCCTGTCGATTACCCAGTGTGATTGTTCCTGTTTTATCGAGAAGAAGTACATCCACGTCGCCCGCAGCTTCGACTGCGCGCCCTGACATAGCCATGACATTGGCTTGACTGAGTCTTGCTATTCCGGCGATACCGATTGCAGCTAATAGTGCACCGATTGTCGTGGGGATAAGGCAGACGAGTAGGGCGACCAATGTCGGTACATCAATGGTGACGTCGAAGTAAGTTGCAATGGGATAAAGTGTGACGCATACCAATAGAAAAACCATGGTAAAGCCAGCTAAGAGAATGGTGAGTGCAATTTCGTTGGGTGTCTTGCTTCGATTGGCCCCTTCGACCATCGCAATCATGCGGTCAAGGAAACTTTCTCCGGGCTTAGCCGTTACACGTACGAATATATGATCCGAGACGACCCGGGTGCCACCTGTTACGGCGCTTCGATCACCACCACTTTCGCGAATGACTGGAGCGCTCTCGCCGGTAACTGCGCTTTCATCGACCAATGCGATACCTTGAACAACTTCACCATCGGCAGGAATGACCTCGCCAGGTCGGACTACGACGAAATCACCGACCTTGAGCGAGGATGCAAGTACCTCGTCGACAACGCGCCCAGCCAGTTCAGCGACTTTGTACGCTGTAACATCTTTTCGAGCGGATCGTAGGCTGGCAGCCTGTGCGCGTCCTCTCGCTTCTGCAACACTCTCGGCAAAGTTCGCAAAAAGTACGGTAAACCATAAGATGATGGAGAGGCCAAAGAAGTAACCGATCGAATCACCACCAAGGACGATTTCTTGAATCGTCATTATTGTAGTTAAGGCGGCGCCCACCTCCGATATGAACATCACCGGATTCTTCGCCATGCGAACGGGATTGAGCATCTCGAAAGAGCGAATGATCGATGGCACGAGCATACTCCAGTTGAAGAGCTCGGCCTTGGGACGATGAGGCGGAGGTTGTATGTGAGTTGAGTTAGGATCTATAGGAACGGTCGACATATTTTAGACTCCGATTGAAGTTTGACCGCTGTGTTATTGAACGGCTTGCAGATGCTCGGCGATTGGTCCGAGCACTGCGAGCGGAAGAAAAAGGAGAGCCCCGACAATAAGAATCGTGCCGAGTAGAATGATCCCAAACATCCATGAGTCCGTTCGAAAGGTACCAGCTCCTTCGGGGATCAAACGTTTCGAACTAAGCGAGCCTGCAATGGCCAGCGGTGCGATGATAGGAATGAATCTTGCGAATAGCATGATGATCCCAGTAAAAATGTTCCACGGTGGAGTATTGTCTCCCAAGCCCTCGAAGCCTGAGCCGTTATTGGCCGCCGCTGAACTGAATTCATAAATGATCTGCGAAAGGCCATGGCTACCTGGGTTGCTAAGTGTATCGCGTCCCCAGGGCGTTGATGCAAAGATGGCAATCCCGCCCAGTATGAACAGCGGGTGACTTAAAATGGTGAGCAAAGCGAGTTTCATTTCGTGGGCTTCAATCTTGCGCGAAAGATATTCGGGAGTACGCCCCACCATCATCCCTGCCAAGAACACAGCCAAAACAATGAACAGAAACATATTGAGCATACCCACACCCACTCCACCAAACTCAACGTTTAACCACATCCCAGTTAAGGGAGCGATACTGGTAAGCGGGTTGAGGCTGTCATGCATCGCATTGACAGATCCATTGGATGTTGAGGTGGTAGATACGGCCCAAAACGGCGCTGCATCGGGCCCGAAACGGAGTTCTTTCCCTTCGAGATTACTACTAGTTGCGATAGGTAAGTTGTCGAGTCCTCGCGTTGGCTGTTTTTCGCACACCGTGGCATAAACGGTGAACGAAATCAGCAACAGCATCATGACGATAAAGACGATGTGTGCATGACGCATGCGCTGGGTGATGCGTCCAAACAGCCACACACAGGCCATGGGGATGAGCAGGATAGAGGCGTTGCTTAAAAGATTCGTCCAATAAGTTGGATTTTCAAATGGGTGGGCACTATTGGGGCCAAAGAAGCCACCACCATTGGTACCCAATTGTTTGATTGCCACAAATGCGGCAACAGGACCACGAGCGATCGTTTGTGTTGCACCTTCTAGTGTCTGTACTTCGACGGAACCAGCCATCGTCATAGGGACGCCACTTAACACCAGCGGAATTGATAGAAGAAATGAGAGCGGGAGGAGTATCAAGATTGAGACCGTGGCAACATCATGATAGAAGTTACCGATTGATTTGGCACCGGACATGAGCCGTGCTAGAGCAACCAGCACAGCGATACCCGTAGCCGCAGAGATGAACTGTAGCCACATCAGTGTTAGCTGTGACAAATAGCTCATGGAGACTTCGCCAGAGTAATGTTGCAGGTTGGTGTTGGTCACAAAGGAGATAGCGGTATGGAACGCTAGTGAAGGCTCTAACCCCGTTTTGTTGTCTGGGTTGAGAGGTAGATAATGTTGAAACGTTAGCACTAGGAAAGCGATCGCGAACGTGAGGTAATTGAAAGCCAACATCGACCTACAATAGCTACCCCATTTTTCAGGGTTTTCATGAGAGCGATTGCCGAGTGTCAGCGATAAGCAGTGATTCCAACGCTCGATGAGCGAGTTGGATTTGGTTGGCGAAAGTACAAGTTGCATGTACCAGGCAAGCGGCCATGCGATTGCCGCTGTCGCAGCTAAGGTCAAGACGGCTGGAAGCCAAGTAAACATAGTGCTCACTTCTCAATTAGAATTTTTCGGGATTCAGCATTGCGTAAGTCAAATAGAAAAACGAAAGAACGATTACCAGAACGACGACGACATTCATGAGGCACCTCGGGATTTCTCGATCCACACGATTAATGCCCATAGAGAGGCAAAGCCAACGCTGGCTAGAAGAAAGAGAGACAACGCCAACATAGTGAACTCCTTCAGTTCGAGTGACTGAATTGAAGTATCGCAATCTCGGCATTAAGCGCGCATCAAAAGCCCGCGACGTGGTATCAAAGTTTTATCAAGATGCTCTAACGGAGGCGAAACGTACCCGATGGAGGTTTTCGTGCCGCTGCCCCCAGAACGCTTGGCAACTCAGGCCCAAAATGAAAATTCTTTCGGAAATTGCGCATTTCCGGCAAAAAAGCGAATATTCCCCTGAAAATTTGCTCCATAGCGATCCTCAAAAGTGGTAATCGCTAAAGGCCCTGGTTCAGTGCGGCATGCCTCATGAAAGCTGAAGGAGTCAACGTTTAACTTCTGTGTCCGCTTCCGATCACTTCGGCGAGTTGTGAGAAACCATCGCGTTGCATGAGTTCGACCAGTCCGAGACAAATGCGTTTGCCGATACTAGGACCGCAGTAGATCAGGGCTGTGTATAGCTGAACCAAAGAGGCTCCGAGTTTCAACTTTAGATAGGCATCTTCAGCGGTGAACACGCCCCCTGCCCCGATGATCGCATAGCGTTTCGAATCAATGACGTTGTATAGCCCACTGATACAACGATTGATGAGGGCTTCAACTGGTTTACCCGATACCGCGCCCGGTATGTGCTCGAGTTGACTTCGTGATGTTCTCAGTTCGAGTTCTTTGGGTTTGCCAGTGGGCAAGTTAAAGCAGAAGCCACGCACAAAATCGAAACCTTCACATTCGATTAACAAGCGTTCGTGGCTCGCAGTTTCTTCCCGCGGTGCGATCTTTAGAAAAACAGGCCGCGAGATTCCCTGGGAGTCCATGGCCCGCAGTAATCGATTGATACTTCCGGGGCGAGCAAACACTTCGTCTCCTCCCGTCGCGTTCGGGCAACTGAGATTCAACATAAGGTAACTCGCATGTGGCTGAAGCAGCGAAATACTTTGAAGGTAATCGTCGATGATCGTCTCTTCGCTGCAGATAGATGCTGACGGGCCGTCGTTTGTCTTGACGATGTTCACGCCGAGTGGGGGGCGATGGACGTGTGATGCAAGTCGTTTGGAAACTTGCTCGGCACCGTCGTTCGGTAGTCCATAATTGACGATAATCGCTTGGTCCTGAGGCAGGCGAAATAGCCGCGGCTTCGGATTACCCAACGACGGACGTGCAGAGACAGAACCGATTTCTGCGAAACCGAAACCAAGAGAATCTATGGCATGCAAGGCTCGACCATTCTTGTCCCATCCCGCTGCGATTCCGAGTGGGTTATCGAAGTGCAGACCAGCGATATGACTTTGCAAAAGTGGTTGAGAAGTTTCAAAGCAGTATCGCATCAAGGACGTGGCAGCAGGGATACGACAGAACCAACGACAAAAATGGATCGAGAGGTTATGTGCCCGCTCCGGATCAAGTCGAAACAGCAAAGGACGAACGAGATGAGTATAAAGTGATGCCATTGAGTTCGGGAGTTGTGTGTAGCGTGATGGAGTCCCATTTGAGACTGCTCAACTACAATAACATCTCCAAGTACTGTTCGGCGATACTGAAGTTGTTCATATGATAGACCAAAAGCAATTCGTTTAACCATTGCGTTTGGAAAAAGGCAGAACCTTGAATTCGCTCAACATCGGTCCAACCTGCTTCTCCTCGCGACAACAAATCGCCTGCCCTTACGGGGATGCTCCAAGAACCACAATAACCATTGTACAAGCTGAATTCACGCGGGATTTCATAAGTCTTTTCAAGTTCTCCATCCTGGCTGGTCAGCTTGACTACGATTCCAGTGGCTGTCTGTTGTATATGTGCCACGCCATCAAAATCGGCCATAACCGCCTGCAGCGTTGGTGACCGCATTTCGAGGAGGCTCATGAAATGCTCGTGCTGTGCGATCCAATTCCTAGGTTCGGGTTCGCGAGTTGGATTTCTCCATTCCGCAAGGACGTCACCCATTTCGACTTTGGTTCCTGGTTGAGCAAAGAGCAAAGAATCGTCATACAAGAAACGAGTTTGCTTAGCGATACCTTGATCGTCGACAATGCTAAGAATCACTGGTGAATGGCAGGGGGAATGCACCCTGTACGGGATGTTGGAATCGGGGTGAAATGCATGACGCATTTCAAAATTCTCAATCTGTATCTCTCCTGAACATGAGGCAATGAGTTTCCAAACGGCTGGTGTCCATCCGGCGATGATATTACCAAACACGAATTGGTGGTTCTCTGCGTTGACGACTGTTGCGTAGGGAATAAGAAACTCATCGATCGTCTCTCCCTGGTCATCAATAATGGAGATAGGACAGCTATGGCTGATGACAATTTTTTCTCCATGCCGATTCTTGGCAACATGGGCTTCATCATATCGAATGTAGCCTTTTCGCAATGATAATACATCGCGGAACTTATCGTGAGGAATGACATTCAGACGTGGATTAGGTGGACTGAGCGTTATCTTTACTAGTTCACCCATATGCGGAGCTTTATCGGCCACAGCCAACGCCGCCTGCATTCCAATTTTTTCGCCAATAGTGGGCAGTGATCCAGAACTCGGCTGGATGCCGAAGCAGAGTTGGCAAACACCCTCGGCTGCCTGGCAAGTGATAGGACTGCGTACTTCGATCTCTTCCAGTCGCAATTGCCTTAGGTGGTCGGAGATATCGACCGTGATCAACTGATTGCGTTCTACAATGACTTTGCCGGTTTTGGGATTGACGATTTGTCGGGCGGCAACACGGCCTACAACTCGTTCAGAGGCATTCGAAAAAACGCAAACCCCATCATACAGGTTGCGTTTAGGCACTCCTCGGAGCGTTCCACAGTCGCTCATGGTAACTTGCTGGGAACGAAGTCGAGCTACGATTGATTTTGTCAGCTTGCGGCTCTTTCGACGTATGTCTTCCACTCGTTTTTCGACGCTGCTTCGTTTCAGTCTTAGGCTCTGGGACAAGTACTCGACGGCCCTCACCCCTTCGCCATAGTTCGAAGTGAGTGGGACGAGCTTGTAAGAGGCAGGATCGGATTCGGCAAACCCAAACATGCCGCAAAGCTGGCGGAGACGGTGATAGGCGTTCGGGAAGCGAGTCAGGCGAAGAAGATTAAAAGTATGCTCCGGCTTACTCAGCGCGTGCCGGACATCTTTTAGTGTATTGTCCGTCACCGCGTACTTCTCATCTTCCACCATACGCAACATTTCATCATGGGTGATATAGAGTCGCTCGAAGAGGCGTTTCTTCTTTTCGATGGTCTTTACTGCTTCGATAAGATGTTTGTGCTTGTCCGTAGGAATGTTCCAGTCTTGTTTGCCGAGCGACAGTCCGCTGAAAGTAAGGATTTCTAATCCAAGTTTCGAAAGACTCTCTACAAGATCGAATGCTGCCGTACGACCACATTTTGATCGACACATTTCGATGATGGGAGTGAATTCGGAGATGCTGATAGGCTGGTTGTAATACGGTAACTGCGGCGGAAGCAGGGCGTTGAATAGGATTCGTCCGGCTGTGGTCACAATGGTTTTGTTGGCCGCGTTGTCACTTCCCTTCCCCGCAACGAGGCGTGTTCTGATGGGGTCGTGAAATCGAATCCGTTTGGTGTCGAGGGCTAGCCTGATTTCATCGCTATTCGCGCAGAGTGGCAGCGACTCTGCTGCGTAGCTTTCTGCATCCTGTTGCGAATCCATCATGAGGTAAGCCAGTCCAACACATGCTTCATTTGGTATGGATTGAGCGATATGTCCATTGCTGTAATTGACGAATGCCGGTTGCGCTGCGGCGAGTTGCAGTGCTTCCTCTTGGGCAAGTCTCGACAATGGGACGTAGGCGTGGGCGGTTTGGCCCGAGAAATCGATATTGAGTTGTTGTGCAACAGCGGGGTGTATTTGGATCGCGTTTCCGTCGATAAGCAACGGCTCGAAGACTTGAATCGCTGTCATCTTTTCTTGGGTTGGGAAGCTCAAGATGACGGGGATATGGGAAACATAGCGTTCAAGGCTATCCCAATCTTTGACCGATGCCGCCCGAATTATTTGAGGTGCGACTGTGAGTTGTGGTGTCGAGTCCTCAAGAGAATGAGGATGATGTAGGAAGGGACTGTACAACTGTAGTGCAAGCGTTCTGGGTAAACCGCACTGGCCGAGTTCTAAATGGGGACCGGGAATGAGTACAGCCTTAACGCTCGGCCGTTCAGACGGAATCACACTAGAATTGTGGTGCTTGGGTTCCATGTTGCTATTTCCCGAATGGATCTACAGCGATTCCTTTATTTGATTCGTCCATTATTGACTAAGCGTCGCATCGAAAGCTAGCGTGGACATATTCGCTGACCGATCGTCTTGTTTACGTTGATGGCAATCGGATTTGGAGGCGCGACCAGAATCGTTCTCTAAGCGTTGGAGCGTACTGAAAAGTACTGGAGATCCAGAAAGTTGGGTCGGATCCGGCACCGTCCAGTCGTAGGTGGAGCTTCTAACACACGGCATCCGCGTTCTTTCGTCGAAAATACCAGAGTGTGTTGATTGAGAGCATCAGGAAAGGCATGATATTCTCAACTGGTTGGGCGCAATTGAACCGCAGATGGCCTGGTTAACTTCGCAGGCGCCAGGTTCCTGAAAATGTCAAAACCAGCGATTTGGGTTCTAAGATTGTTTATCAATGAACAGGTCTTAAAGAGCGTATTCGGAGTTCATGCAGTGGGGAGCGAATCGGCGATGAAATCTACCGCATGGACCTTCGCAAGTTGGTTTCGAATCACCTTTCTTTTGGTGGGTGGTATTGAAGTGTTTTTCGGGCTAGTTACGCTGTTGCAGGGGCCCAAGAATGTGATGTCGCAATTTGGTATCCCAGAAGTCGTCGTCAGTTCTCCGCACTATATCGATGCGATGACGTGGGTGGTTCTCCACATGACATTCTTGGGAACGACGATTGTGGTATTGGGACTGTCTGCAAAAGGTCTGAAGTTACAAAAGCGGTTGACGTTGCTTTTTCTCTTGTTTCATTCTGTATACGCGTTTCTCGATATTCGCGCGTCAGATAATCCACTCGGCACAGCCCTCTATCAGGGCAACGCTTCACTTCTCCCCGCTGTCGTCAGTTCATTAGCTTGTTTGTCCTTTGCTCATTTGGCTGTTCGGGGAAGAGTATGGAGAGAAATTTGGGCGTAGGATGGGTCTCCGACCTTGTCTTTACCCACATGTCGTACTGAGCTAATTGGAGACTGCGGCATCGAAAGTGTTTTTTGCTGTAAGGAGTTGCGGCATTTTCGTGCTTTGAGCTTACATTGATCTTTCGCGATAGACTTGCA
>JAFLCP010000129.1 GCA_017303505.1 Planctomycetota bacterium
TGACGATCTCTCCACTAGAAGCCCCTCCCGGCTGGAATGCGGTCGAAAAGAGCATCCGCGAAAAGCTTGAATCGTGCGATGCTATGTTGCGTCGTGGGGCGATCTTCTCAGCGCGACAAACGTGCTGGAAAGGTCTGGAAGAACTGTGCCAGGTCCTCGATCTCCATGATCCAAATGGAAAACGAGTTGAGTGCTTACGTCGAGCCCTCGTCGCGATGCGCGAAGAAGAAGACTTCTATCGCTTCTCAGATATTCAACTCGCTAAAGCCGATACCATTTCCAATCTCTGTTTCGCGCATGAGACACCCATCATTCGCGATATGTTAGAGCGAAACGGCTCCGAGAATATCAGCATCAATCCTTTGATCGCAGCCCAACATTATCGCTCCTTCGCACGCGATCAATTGGTTCAAGCCTGTGACCATCATCCCTGGGGTGCTGATTTGCTTTACGCGCTAGGTAAAGCATTTGAGAAGCAAGCGTGGGAAGATCGCTCACGCTCTGCCTTGGTCCATCAGCATGCAGAATTAGTTTATCAAGCGGCGTTGGAAACCAATCCCAATCAAGCTTTGGCCGCAACTCAACTCGGCTATGTTCTCTTGCAACTCGATCGCCCCAAGGAAGCGCAAGCGATCCTCGCACGAAGTTTACAAGTCGCTCCCTCGCAAGCGAGTTTGCAAAACTTGGCAGAAGCCTATCGTCGCTTAAATGATCCTAACGCCATGCAATGGTGTGTCGCCCAATTGGACCAATTGAAACGACGAGAACAAAACACGCAGCCTGACATTCCTTTCACGGAAATCAGTGCGCGGCAGTTTGCGGCGATCAGCCCACCAGATGCCGCATTTATGCCGGGCAATGCCGGCGGACCTCCAAACATTGCCGCGCAACCTAATTCACCACAACGAGTTGCCGCACAGCCAACGCCACAAAGTTCACCGGAATCCAATGGCACACGTGACTGGCTTCCAAGCCTATGGCGATAAATGTACACAAATCGCCTCCGCAGGAGTGATAACCAAGTGTTGAAAGATACGATGAATTCAATCGCTTCAAAGCTCCAAGCAGCCTACTTATTGCCTGCTATATTGCGTCTTACGATGCTTGTTGGCTCGATTGCATTGGCCACGCTGGCCGCACAACCCGCTTGCGCTCAAGCTCAAGTCCAAGCCAATATGGGCTGCTCCACTTGTCAGACATCTCTCAATCCGGCCCCAAGCTTGATGCTGGTCCAACCCCAAGCCTACTATGGTGGTTGCCCCAATTGCATGCGCGGTATCGATTGCCGCGACCATTGTGGTCAACCTGTTGATTGGTCCGCGATGAGACCGATCGATTTCCAACCGCTGCTGCATGGAGAGTTCATCGGCCCAATTCGCTTGCCCGCTATGGTCGACTATCGCATGCGAGCCGGCGATCAATTGCAGTTTGTGTACATTCTTAATCGCGAACAACGCATCGGCGAATATCGCTTGCAAGTAGGTGATCAAGTTCGGATCAGTTTCGCACTTGATCCAAATTTAACACAAGGTGACTTAAACCGAGGCGTTGAAATTCTCCCCGATGGTACTCTGATTTTGAACATGATCGGAGCCGTACCCGCAGCTGGCTTGACGCTGCCGCAATTGCGATCGCAGTTATTGAAAAGCTATAGCACCTACATCAAAAATCTAAACGAAGATACTGGCGTTTCGTTGGATGTTATCCCTGTTAAGATCAATACCAAATTAGAAGACCTCCGCAACGCAGTCACGAACCTGGGGGGCTTTAACTCAGGACAGGCGGTCAATGCCACCATCATGCCCGATGGAAAGGTCGACCTCCCTTTGATTGGCCCTGTGATGCTCCAAGGTATGACCCGCGATGAAATCAAAACAGAAGTCAACTTGCGATACGAATCGGTTGTAGCTGGAATGGTCGTTGAACCACGACTCCTGCAGATTGCACCACGCCGGTTCTTCGTCTTTGGTGAAGTTCGTGAACCTGGTGTTTATAACCTAGAAGGTCCCACCACAGTAACTCAAGCTTTAGCTCAAGCTAAAGGTGTTTTAGTCGGCGGCAACGATCGTCAAATAATTATCTTCCGCAGAGCTGAAGATTGGAGGCTTGTTGCCACGAAACTGGATCTACGCGGAGCGCACCTAGGAAAAGATCCAACCCCTGCGGATGAGATTTGGCTGCGTGATAGCGATTTGATTATTGTTCCTCGCACCCCAATGAAGTTGACCAACGATTTTGTACGACAAGTATTTACCCAAGGTATCTACGGAGTCGTTCCCTTCGGCGGCATAAGTATCCAGCTGGGCAACGTTCAGTAACTATTCTTGGCTAATACCTGTGCAGAACGCTTATTGCACGGAATCCCGAACGATAAATTCTTATTCGTATCCAATGAACCGGTACTGATACTCGTCAGCATTATTTCAGAAATCGTTATCGCCAGCATTTACTCTACTCCGCTGGCGAGCGAGCTTGACATAAACCGCTCTTCCTAACTGTCCAATCAAGAGCGTCAAACGATTCAAATATCGCTCCATCCAGCGATACTTAAACATCACAACAAATCGCTTCTTTTTCTTTTGGCTTAAGCTTCTCTTAAGCTAACGTATCGAGAATGTAGAGACTCTGTTCGACAAACTGTCCCGACAGAGTTCACCTACTCTCTTCTCTCTCATCTTTTCTCTCTTCTCTTTGGAGAACCGCTATGGCTCATTCTTCTCGTGCGCGCGGTACCAGTCTTTTTAAGGTTCGTTCGACCTCACATCGTCAGCGCCGAATGCTGCTCGAACAACTCGACCAACGGCGTCTATTTGCAGCCGACCTTCGTTCACTGGATGGCTCAGGCAACAATCTCGCCAATCCCCAATGGGGTAGCAGCGACGAGGCGTTTCTGCGGAAGGCTCCCGCCGAATACGCCAATGGAGTCGATTCACCTGCGGGAAGCGACCGACTAAGCGCTCGTGAGATCAGTAACATCATCGCCGCCCAAGGTGAGCGAAACATAGTGAACGATGAGAATTTGTCTGCGTTTGTTTACGCCTGGGGGCAATTCCTTGATCATGATCTGGATCTCACGTTGTCAGGCGACTCAGAAGAATTCTTTGGCATCGATGTCCCTGCAGGTGATCCATACTTCGATCCCTTGAACACAGGTGACGAAGTGATTCCATTTTTGCGTTCGAATGTGGCGACAGGTACTGGCACATCGCAACTCAACCCGCGCCAACAAGTCAACTCTATCTCTGCTTTTGTGGATGGCTCACAGATTTATGGCACCACCTCGGAACTGGCACTTCAGTTACGCACCTTGAGCGGAGGGAAGATGAAGACCAGCTCAGGTAATCTGCTACCTACCAATGAAGCTGGTATCGATCCGAACTCTCCCCCCAGCTTTTTTGTGGCTGGTGATATTCGTGCCAATGAGAACTTAACACTCATCTCCATTCATTCGTTGTTCCTTCGCGAGCATAATCGCTTAGCGGACCAATTCGCCAAAGCTCATCCCAATTGGACAGACGAACAACTTTATCAAGAAGCTCGTCGCTGGGTGATCGCCGAATTGCAATCGATCACCTACAACGAATTTCTTCCAGCAATTCTTGGACAGAAACTACCGCAATACAAAGGTTACAATGCCAACATCAATCCCGGTATCAACAATGAGTTTGCCACTGCCGCATATCGCTTCGGGCATAGCATGTTGAGTTCCGACACCGAGTTCATGGCGAATGATGGCAGCGAACTACGTGATCCGGTTGCATTGCGGGATGCATTCTTCAATCCTGATATTGTCAAACAAGAGGGGATCGATGGCATTTTGAAATATCTCGCCTCGGATCGAGCCCAAGAAATCGATACCTTGGTCATCGACGATTTACGCAACTTCTTGTTTGGGCCCCCCGGTGCTGGTGGACTAGATCTCGCGGCCCTTAATATCCAGCGCGGGCGTGATCATGGGCTAGCCGATTACAATGCCACCCGAGTCGCGTATGGTCTTAAACCTGTTCGCTCTTTCTCCGAGATCACTTCGGATACAGCATTACAAATGGCTCTACAACAAGCGTATGGCGATGTGAACAACATTGATCTTTGGGTGGGTGGTCTCGCCGAAGACCATGTCGCCAGAGGAAGCGTTGGTCCTTTGTTTCAACGGATCATGCAAGATCAATTCATGCGTTTGCGCGACGGAGATCGATTTTGGTATGAACGCGAGTTTCGCGGCGCAGAATTGAAACAATTGCAGAAGACCACTTTGGCAGATGTCCTTTTAGCCAACACGCAGATCACCAACTTGCAACAGAACGTCTTTGTTTTCAAAGCTGAAGCAGTCGGAAAAGTTGTTCTGGATGCCAACGCCGATGGTCGCTTGCAAAATGAAAAAGGACTCGAAGGCATCACCGTAGAACTGCTCGACGAAACAGGTGCCTTAGTTTCCTCGACACTGACTGACCGAGCAGGCAACTATCGTTTCGATAGCCTCGACATAGGAACATACAAGATTCGCGTCGTTGTTCCGAACGGCATGCGTTTAACGACCGCTCCCTCTGCAACCCTGCAAGTAACACGCGGCGATGTGTCACAACGGACGGATTTCGGCTTAACCCCTTCGTCCGCCACACCTCCCAAACGCGGCTTGCCCCAACCACCACGACGCACGACAGCTGCTGAATTGGCGTCACCACTGACAGCTATTCAAGCGGCCGATGAATGGTTCCGTCGATTAGCATAAAGGATCTTTTCGCGCGGAATCCAACCTGTCGTGAGCTGATTTCCGCATGAACGCGGTAAGGGAAAAGGGTGAACGGTTGTCATACTGGCCACCCTTTTTCTATTTCAGCTGCAAAAAAAGAGATTCCCCTTCTCCTCGACCCGATAAGGATTCGGTCTAATGCTTCATTCAGCTTTGTTTTGAACATGAACTCACTTTTGGGATTTCCATTATGTCCGGCCCGGCCACAGAAGCTTTGTTGATCGCAGGTATTCCTGCTTTGAATATGACTTTGTATCGCCAAATTCGTTTTTTGGTGGGTGACCCAACGGCCTATTTGCAATGGAAAGATGGCTCCGGTGCCACGCATAGCATTTTGATTTTGCGCGACATCGAAATGGATCGGGCTAAGAAATCGGCGCGAGCTCAGACCATCGCCTGTCCTCGCGACTATGCACCAAGCGAAGGGCTCAGTGGCGATCGTGAAACGGCAACCGCTCAAGCAGTGGCCGAGTGTTTCCGACGAGCTGGTATCAAAACGGTAAAGAGCGATCGTTCTCTTCCACTGATCTACGCTGAAATGGCGCGACGAGCTGGAATCGAAATTCAATGCGATACCGAGTGGGGTGTCTTGGAACGTCGCTGCAAAGATGAACAAGAAATCGCTTGGATGCAAGAAGCCCAATCGACAACCGAAGGGGCCATGGAAATGGCTTGTCGCTTAGTCGCCAACGCCAAAGCCAAGAGCGATGGCTCGCTCGAATTCGAGGGTGCGCCACTGACCAGCGAAGTGTTGCGTTGGAAAATCGATCAATGGTTGCTGCAACGCGGCTATTCCAATCCCGAGTCGATTGTCGCTGGCGGAGCAGTCGGCGCTGACTGTCATGATCATGGACATGGTATCTTGCGAACCGGCGAACCAGTGATCGTCGATATCTTTCCACGCAATCGCAAAACACTCTACAACGGCGATTGCACTCGAACTGTCGTGCATGGCGAAATCTCTGACACGCTCAAGAAAATGCATGCAGCTGTAGTTGCAGCCAAGAAGGCCGCAGAGAACACCGTTCGTCCTGGCGTTACCGGACAACAAGTGCATGAAGCGACCATCGCTGCGATGCAGGCCCATGGATACCCGATGGGTCTTCCACCTAAAGATGCTGCGAGCGGTTATTGCAGCATGACTCATGGAACAGGACATGGTTTAGGTCTGGAAGTTCACGAGCCACCTCTATTGGACAAAGGTGGCCCAGCCTTGATCATTGGCGATTGTCTCACGATCGAACCCGGTTTGTATGCACTGGGCATCGGCGGCATTCGCGTCGAAGACTTGGTCGTCGTCACCGCCGACGGTTGCAAAAATCTCAATCGCTTGCCCGAAGGTTTGGATTGGAAGTAGCGCGGCTGTCCCACGTAGCTCGGCCGTCCTCGACCGCGTCCCACGTAGCCCGGCTGTCCTCAGCCGAACAAGTCAAACAGTCGTCCCTCGACCGTTTCCTACGGTCCTCGACTTTCGCCAATACATCTCGACAGAGGACTGTCGAGCTACGTAACTCGCTCGCAAAACCAAACTCGACATCGTGCTGGCACCCAATACATGTCGGCAGGGGACTGCCGAGCTACGTAACGTAGCGCGGCCGTCCTCGGCCGCGTCCTGTCGGTACACGCTCGTCAAACCAAATAAAATTCAACCTGGTACCCGACGCTTCTCGACAGAGGACTGTCGAGCTACCAAAAACCCGCATTCCCTCCAAACGGCAAAACTGGTATAGCCAAGGCTGGACGGAGTCCATGTCCGTTTTGAGCCCCAAATTCTGAATACTAAGTTACCAAGATAGCCTCCGATTTACCCCAGTTTTCCTCCGTTAAACAATGACGGTCGTAGTAAACGGGGTAAGCCAGGGAGGAAAATTCAGGATACGGGATCACAAACGCTGATACATACAGCAGAAGAGGGCCCGGAGCAGGCTCTCGAAGAGCTGAGGCCGGGGACAGTTATCCCTTCCAGGGAAGGATGCAAAACATGCGTTTTCAATTTAAATCAATGCTAGCGATCTGCGCTGGCCTTTCATTATCACTCTCTTCTGTCTCTCTTGCACAAGAAGAGTCAAAACTCACTGAACCAGTATTTCGCCTAAGTAAGAATAACGGAGCAGTACCAGTTGTTGCTCCTCATCCTCTGGATCCTGCTTTGGAACTCGCTCGTACGAGCTTGCAGAGAATTCAAGCTGAAGTGCATGACTACACCGCGACCATCGTGAAACGCGAACGCATCGGTGACACGCTGGGCGAATATGAATACATGGCTGCGAAAGTTCGCAACCGCAAAGTGGTCGATGGCCAAGTCGTAACACCTTTCTCGGTTTACTTGACCTTCCTCAAGCCATCGGCAATCAAAGGCCGTGAAGTTCTGTACGTTGAAAACCAACGTGACGGTAACCTCTTGGCACACGAAGGAGGCCTAAAAGGTCGCTTGCTACCTTCGATTCCACTCAGCCCAACCAGCAGCTTGGCCATGAGCGGCCAACGTTATCCTCTCACCGATATCGGTGTAGAGAACCTAGTTGTCAAGTTGATTGAACGCGGCGAACGTGATCGTTCCAACGGTCCTTGCGAAGTGAAGTTCCGTCAGAATGCTAAGATCGGCGAGCGTTTGTGCACCGTTCTGGAAGTTCGTCACAACGAAAAGAAACCTCACTACGATTTCCACGTTGCTCAGATCTTCATCGATAACGAATTGCAAATGCCTATTCGCTACGCTGCCTACGATTGGCCAATCGAAGAAGGTGCTCAACCTCAGGTCATCGAAGAGTACACCTATCTCAACTTGAAGCCCAATGTTGGTTTGACCGACAAAGACTTCGATGCTGAAAATGAAGATTACAACTTCTAGTTTAGGCAGCGAGTCAGTTTCTCAAACGAGAAACTGGCTTTAGAATCACCAATCAAACAGATCGAGGAGAAAGTACTAAACTCTCTCCTCGATTTTTTTATGCGCCGCGTTCAAGAAAAGCAAACCATCGAACGCAAACAAAGTTGCGATCAGGTTTTCATCGCCGCTCGCGACTTGGCAAAGCCATACGGCAAGAATAACAGTATGGGTAACCAAGCTGCCCAAGCAGGCTCGAGTAAATAGCCTGTTTCACCTAACGCGCGAATGGCCATGGTCACTCCCATGAAAATGGCCACCACGCCAAAACATGCACCAGCGACCCAAAACAAATGACGATCAGGGCGTGTCAACACGACCGGCAGCCCCAAAAGAATCAACGACATATCCAAAATCGGTTGCACAAATCGGCTGTGCACTTTCACTTTCACATCCGCTGAAAAATGCGAATTTTGGCGATACAAACGATCGATTAACTCTGCGGTCGAACCATACTGTTTCCAAGAGTTGCCACCTCGCAAACTCTCGAAGTCAACATTCGTTACCAAAAAACACTCACCCGGTTGCAACCAATTGTGTTGCTTCGCCGTCAGCACAACTTTCTTATCACCCAATACTAAATCGTCGTTGCTGGGAAGCTGTGGCGGGGAATGAATCGATCGTAGACGATACCCCGCTGGATGTTGGTCATTGGCTTTCTCGTAGACCGCACTGGACGCCAAAATCTGTCGCCCATCCCGCCATAACTGCGGTGGCAATCGCAAAGCAATATCGACCACTTCGTTTTTGCTCGGCAATAGATGACGACCACTAATTCCCACGCTCGTCTCTCGATCGAAATCGGGCTTGAGCAATCGGGGTAATTGCGGATTCAAATCTTGTGGCTTACGATCCAAAATATCTTGATATTTCGGAATGATGACTTCGCGACTTACCGCCGCAAACACAATAACGGCCACGGAACCAGCCAACAGCGGTCGTACCACGCGCCCCTTACTGATCCCAGCCGCCAATAAGGCAGTAAACTCATTCGTACGATACAGCCACGCGACCACAAACAAAACGGACATCATCGAGAGCAGTCCGCACAGCCGCTCGAAGATACTCAGCAAAAAAGGCCCATAATATTGCAGCAAAATCGTCGTGAGCTCCCCCTCACGCTTTCCATACTCGATGAAGTCATCTAAGTTCGAAAAAAGATTGATAATCACCAACAGCCCTGCCAAACTAGTGAAGCTCAAAAGCAACACTCGCAAATAAAGCCAGAGCAAGTAACGATCAACCATCGTTATGGAAAACACGACAACTCCTTTCCTCGGTATCGCAAGAGCGTTAAGCTGCTGCGGATGGGGCAATGTAGATAAATGGGCTGGAAGAGGTCAAGGGAAAGATCTCGTTTTATGGATTCACCAGACGCCAATTCGCTAGCAAATAACCATTCGCACAGCGGAGAGTGCTGTGATTTGGTCCCCCTCGTTGCGGACTCAAGTCACTCCGTCGCCTCCACTACGCTGGAATCAACACCAGCGTGCGATACGGAAATAAACGCTGCAGAACTTCCCCCAGCCAAACCCAAACCTAAACCCAAAAATCCCCAACGCTGGTCCACCGGAATTCTTCAATTCCCCAAAGACTTGGTCGATCTGCTACTTCCGCCAAGTTGCCTATGCTGCCAAAAACCGCTCGACCAAAGCCAATCGTTTTTGTGTGCCAGTTGTTTGCCAACTTTGGCTCTCATCGATCATGCTTGTTTGCGATGCGGAGCTCCGCTTCCCAAAGTTGTGCCGGAAACGCACGGCTGCTTGCGTTGCCAAGGCCGCTCGTGGTCCTTCACACGCGCGATTGCCGTTGGGCCCTACTATGGTCCGTTGCAAAAATTGGTAATCGCCATGAAAAAACTGCGGCACGAGGCGACCACCCTCTATTTTGGTCGCCTCCTCGCTGCCCGCCTCATAGCAACCGGCGTCGCAGCCGAAATCGACTATATTGTCCCTGTACCTTCGCATTGGTGGCGCCGCCTTATACGCAAAATATCCACGGCAGAAGTCCTAGCCGAAGCGGTCTCACGCGAATTGAACATTCCCTGGACCCGTCACTGGGTTCGCCGCAGGCGCTATACTCCTAAACAAGGCATGATGCGGGCCGCCGAAAGAAAAGCCAATGTGCAAGGAGCGTTTGTTGCCCATATCCCTGCACGATTAAAAGGGGCACGGGTCTTGTTGATCGACGATGTATTGACCAGTGGTTCGACCGCCAACGAAGTTTCGCGAGCACTGCTTCAAGCGGGAGCCAAGGAGGTTGTGGTGGGTGCCATTGCCCGAGCTCTCGGCGACCAGCGCTCCGTTTTTGTGGAAGATCAAGCTCCCCGGAAACCAAACTTACTACATCCCGTTGCGAATTCATCGAGAGATAGCGATCATGGGAAAAAATCGTGATCGAAAACTGAAACTACCCACCAAAATTTGCCCTACCTGCCAGCGCCCATTTACATGGCGCAAAAAATGGGAAAAGAATTGGGAAAGCGTCATCTATTGCAGCCAAGCCTGTCGCTCACCCAATCGAATCAAAAAACAATAAGGTAACTGCATGGCTTCACTGTACGTCATCCGCGGCAAAAACCAAGGTCGACATTTTGTCTTGCGCAATGACGCGATGACACTCGGTCGCGATGCCGCCAACCCAATTCACGTACAAGACACCGAAGTCTCTCGTCGCCATGCAGAAATTCGAGAGCTAGGCGTCAACGAATATCAACTCACCGATCTCGGTTCCTCCAACGGTACGTTCGTCAACGGTGCCCGTATCGAGACGGCCACGATCCGCTCTGGCGATCGGATTCAAGTGGGCAAAACGCTCATGATCTTTACCGGCGGCCCTGAGCCGGTCTCCCCGTCGTCGAACCATGGCGTTGACATCATTCGCCAAGTCAAGAATGCCGAACTCTCTAGCATTCGCAGCAGCCTCACATTTTCGGCTCGTCCACCTGCCGAAATCCGGGCGACCACCGCCGACGATCAAAAGAGTTCTCCGAACTCCAATCAATGGCAACTCCTTTATCAGGCCTCCCAAACGATTCGCCGCACTCTCGATGTCGATCAACTTCTCACGCAAATCTTGGAACTGATTTTTAATTCGGTCCAGTGCGATCGCGGCTGCATTATGTTGGTCGATGAAGAATCCGAACAACTCCAACCGGCAGCTCGCAAAAATCGCAAAGGTGCCCGTTCTGCCGATCGCATCGAGATCAGCAAAACGATTCTCGATTATGTGATCGAACATCGCGAAGGTGTTTTGACCAGTAACGCTTGCGAAGACCAACGCTGGGACGCTGCAGCCAGTATCGTGCAAGCGGGAATCCGCGAAGCTTTATGCGTTCCCATGCAGGGGCGATACGGTTTAGTCGGTGCCATCTATGTTGACACTACCCGATCTGCAGGTCAATATGTGGATTCAGGCAATGCTCATTGTTTCAATGAAGAGCATTTGCAAATGATGATCATCATCGCTCAACAAGCTGCCTTAGCGATTGAAGATACATCCTACTATCGCGCCGTTGTTCAATCCGAACGTTTGGCAACCATGGGCCAAACCATCGCCACGCTTTCGCATCACATCAAGAATATCTTGCAGGGAATTCGCGGTGGAAGTTACTTGGTCGAAGAAGGCCTGAAACAAAACTCCTTCGATGTAGTGCAGCGCGGTTGGCGCATCGTCGAGCGCAATCAAGAACGTATATCAGCTTTGGTGATGGACATGCTCTCATTCAGCAAAGAGCGGCAACCTCATTTAGAAGCATGTGACATTCGCGAAACCATTCAAGATGTCGTGGAGTTAATGCAAACACGAGCGACAGAGCAGGGGATCGACTTGGTGTGGGATGCCCCGGACGATTTTCCACGTGTTTATTGCGATGCGGAAGGCATGCATCGCGCGATCCTAAACGTGGTCGGCAACGCGTTAGATGCAGTCGAAGGCCGCGACACGCCGCAAGTGCATATCGAACTGCAACGCCGAGCGGACGATCAAGTGGCAATCAGCATTCGCGATAACGGAACGGGTATCGCAACGGATGATATTCGCAAGATCTTTTCTGTCTTTGAATCGCGCAAAGGGAATCGCGGTACCGGCTTGGGACTCCCCGTCAGTCAAAAAATCTTGCGCGAACATCGCGGCGATATCGATGTCGAAAGCCAATTGGATGTCGGCACGACTTTCACACTGCACTGGCCCATCAAAGGTCCGAGCGAAGCGCTTGATTCGGGTCCCGCTACCATCGGCTAATCGCAGCTGAGGATCAGCAAGTCCATCAAGTCTCTTTCACCAATTGGCTGATCGCGCGAAAGTTGGGATGGGTCGATGTTTCGCACCATTCAAACATCACCATTTCCGTTGTGACCATTTTGATCCCCGCTTGCCGCATTCGCTCAATGGCTGCTTGATGATCCCAGGCGTGTCGACTCCCCACCGCATCAATGACGATGTGCACATCCCAACCGGCCGCCAAAAGATCGAACGCGGATTGCAAGATGCAAACATGCGTCTCGATGCCGCACAGCACCATCGTTCTCCGTCCCGATTCCCAAAGCGGAGCAAATCCAAAGTAACATTCGCGGACACTAAACATGCGTTTCGTGAGCACCGTGGTCAGGTCACTTCGCAATTCGCTGACCGTTCCCCCCAATTTTTCTGGATATTGCTCGGTCGCCACACAGTCAACTTGCATTTCTTTTGCAGCTGCAATGAGCTTCTTGATACGTCGTACGATGTTCCCTTCGGCATCCACCGCAGGCAGCAATTTTTCTTGGACGTCGATGACGCACAAACAGGACCGTGATGCCCCCAATAGATTGGGAGAGCGACGCGGTGGAAATGGGAGATTTTGTGGATTTGCGGAACTCATTGGATATCGATTGCTATTAAATACTAGTAAACTAAAGACGAAATTCGCCGGGATATCTACGATCCCCGCGACTCTTTGCACATTCCCGTATTGAAGCCAAAGAAAAGGGCTTTTCCATCCATGAACATTTCTCGAAGTAAGTTTCTACACACGCTCCTTTTGGCGTGTGCGACTTTGGTTCCATCGTACCAAATCGCTCAAGCAGAAGAAAATCCTGGTGCCGCTACAAGCGAACAACGCATCAGTCGCGACCTAAGTTATTTGTCATCCGATGAACGTGAAGGTCGCGGGGTCGGCACCGACGGGATTTGGCAAGCCGGTGATTATATCGCGAAGCGCTATCAAGAACTTGGTTTTGATACCGAACTCTTTGAAAAAACACCGTTCCAAAATTTCAACATCCGCGGTGAGAACAAAGTTGGTGCAGCCGAACACAACCGCCTGGTCTTTAAGAAAGAAGGGGGCGATACAATCGCTCTAGAACTGGGTCGCGACTTTACGCCATTGAGCCTCGGCAAAAATGGAAGCTTCGCCAGCGGCATCGTGTTCGCCGGCTACGGCATCAGCGCGAAAGACCTCAATTACGATGACTATGCTAGTGTAGATGTGACCGACAAAGTGGTCATCATCCTCCGCAAAGAACCTCGCCCCAACGACCCCAACAGTCCTTTCGATGGAACACAACCCTCACAATACTCGTTCTTCACCGCCAAAGAAGCCAACGCCGCTTTGCATAAAGCTGCTGCGATCATTTTCGTCAACGACCTTTCCACCGTCGAACAAGCCAAGGCCGACAAACACAAGATCGTCGCGGATGCGCTGGACAAATTCTCTGATCTCGATTCGCGTTGGACCGATGTGCTCAAACGCAATGACCCAGCCGAAGTGGCCCAACTTCGAGCCGATCTGAAGATGTCGATCAACTCCTTGGCAGCTGCCGAAGCCAAACTCGATCAATCATCGGATCAATTGGTAGAAGTCAACGCAGCTGGTCGCGCGATGAGCCAAGATCGCGTTCCGACATTCTCGTGTACTCGCGAAGCCGTCGACAAATTGCTCAAAGCTTCCATGGGGCAAACATTAGCTGAACTCGAAGCTGATATCGATCAAGATCTCAAGCCACGCTCTACCGAATTGGCTGGCTGGACAGCCGATGGCGAAGCTTTGGTAGAACAAAAAGAAATCGTGGCTCGCAATGTGATCGGTCTGTTCCCTGGCAAAGGCGACTTGGCTAAAGAAATCGTTGTTGTTGGCGCGCATTATGATCACGTCGGTATGGGCGGAGCAGGTTCGCTTGCTCCTGGAACCATCGCCGTCCACAACGGTGCTGATGACAATGCTTCGGGAACCACCACCATGCTGGAAGTAGCCCACCGTTTGTCGCAGAACTCAGCCACCAATCGACGTACGATTGTTTTTATGGCCTTCAGCGGTGAAGAACGGGGCTTGCTCGGCAGTGCCCATTACGTTCGTAACCCACGCTTCCCACTCGAAGATACCGTCGCCATGGTGAACATGGATATGGTGGGCCGTCTCTCGGAAAACTATCTCACCATCTTCGGTACCGGCACAGCCACCGAATTTGATAGCTTAATTGACAAGCTCAATGAGAAGTACAAGTTTGACTTAAACAAGGACCCTGCCGGTCGTGGTCCAAGCGACCATCAGTCCTTTTTTGAGAAAAAGATCCCCGTTTTCCACTTCTTTACGGGGTTGCATAACGATTATCACCGTCCAAGCGACGATTTCGACAAAATCAACCTAAACGGTATGGTCCGCATAACCGATATGGTAACGGAGTTGGTTGAAATCTTGGTTACCCAAGAGACCAAGCCTACCTTTACCGATGTGCGTGGAGTAGGCAACGTGAACGCACGCCCCTCCAAACCACGGGCCATCCTCGGTGTACAACTGAAGACGGAAGCCGTTGATGGAAAATGGGGAATTCAGCAAGTTGTACCGGAAGGTGCAGCCGCTGCTGCGGGCTTAGTCGCTGGCGACATTGTGGTCAGTTTGGCTGGCAAACCTATCGTTGAACGAGACGATATCACCAAGATTCTCTCGGAAAAACGACCTGGTGATAAAGTCGAAGTAAAAATTATCCGCGATGGTCAGGAAAAGGCGGTCGAGGTGACTTTGGGTCGAGGTTAATCGCCCACAATTATCTCAAAAAATCGCTATTTACCTGACTGTCCAAGTTAGGCAGAATAACCAGGAGCCTCGAAGGAAGAGCGTGGATGCTTAGCTTCGAGGCCCCTTTTTTTGAGAATTAAGTGAAGACGGTTGCTGTCCGGTGTGGCACAACCGCGAACCGTTTACGCAACTGTAGCAAGGGAGTGCCAACTGTGCGAACCTGGAATCGTCTAGCCATTGCGGCTTTGTTTTGTCTCTTCGGAAGTCAGGTCGTTGTCGCTCAAACAACACCTCCAACTGGTGGCGCTGCCGCTCCACAAGCTGCTGCAACTTGGCCAGTTGCTCGTATCGCTTTGATCGATATCGGTCACATCTTCCGCAATCATCCGACCATGAAGTCGGAACAAGAAGCTGTTGAAGCTCTCGCTAAGAGCTACCAGGAAGAGTTGACCAAGAAGCGTCAAGAACTCATCAAGCAATTCGAAGGCCTGAAGCAATTCAAAGACGACTCCGCTGAGTTCAAAGCTGGCGAAGAATCTTTGGCCAAAGCTGAAGCCGAATTGCAGTTGGACACCGGCCGCAAAGAGAAAGAACTCGTTGAAAAGCGAGCTGAAGTTTTCTATCGCAACTATCAACAAGTTCAAACCATGGTCAAGTGGTTGGCTGAGCAACAAGGCATCGACATGGTCCTCACCTTCAATCGCGAAGAAATGGATCCAAAGTCGCCAGCTACCGTTCAACGCGGTTTGGCCAAGAGCGTGATGTACCACAGCGGTCAGGTTGATTTGACCGATTGGGTTTTGAACAACCTCAAACAGCAAGCTCCAGCAGCACCAGCTGCTAGCACTGCAACCCGCCCAGGTGCCGCTGCTCCTGGCGCTGCTCCTGGTGTTCGTCGTCAATAATGACGATAAGACATCTCTTCGGCAGCTTGGCTCCTAATTGGCTCGGCTGCTGAAAACAACACAACAACGCGATGGAAACGCGGCAGATCGAACTTAGATCTGTCGCGTTCTCCTACGAAACAAAGATTCAACAACAAGTTCATTCGCAAGAGTCGATTCCTATCTCCATCAGGAAGATGAAGCTGGAATCATAAGAGACTCTTAGATAGGTGGCAGGGATGCCCATGCAGACCGTTCGGTTCCAGAACACGATTCGCCATTCATGCCATGTCCATGGTCGCGGCTACTGGAGCGGTCAGCCTATTCAGTTAACCTTCTTGCCAGCGGAAACCGATACGGGAATTCGCTTCGTCCGCACCGATTTACCAGGCCGCCCACAAATCCGCGCGGTCTCCGAAAATCGAATCGAGATGCCACTTCGTACCCGACTTCATCAGAACAATGCCGAAGTCGATATGGTCGAACATGTGATGGCCGCTCTCTATGGAATGCGAATCGACAATTGCTTGGTCGAATGCGACGCCAGCGAAATGCCCGGCCTCGATGGCAGCGCTCACGCCGTGACCCTCGCCTTGCAAAATGCCCAAGTGGAACGTCAACACAAAGCCCGCGAAACTCGAATCATTGAAGAGCCCATTCGCTTGGGTGATCAGCGTCAATGGTTGGTTGCGATGCCAGCCGACGACCATCGACTCCATGTCGAATATCGCCTCGACTTTGGCCCCAATCAATCCATCCCCAGCGGCATTGCGGCTTGTGCCCTAACCCCACGCAACTTCGCCGAACATATCTCGGCTGCTCGCACTTTCATCTCATCCAAAGATGCTCAGATGCTGAAAGAAAAAGGCTTAGCTTCGCACGTCACCGATCGCGATTTAATCGTGTTTGGCGAAGAAGGCCCGATCAACAACACTCTGCGATACCCAGATGAATGTGCACGACACAAGTTGCTCGATCTCGTTGGCGATTTAGCGTTATGTGGCTACGACATCTGCGGTCGAATCATCGCCTGTCGCACCGGTCACGCCGCCAACGGACGCCTGGCAGAAAAAATCCGTACCACGAAACCCAAAATTAACATTGCTGTAAAAGCAGCATAATTGTATTAAACCACTTTCATCAACCATTTTTGCGGCCGGATGTGTGAACAACCGACTGCTAGACCAACCCGGAAAAGACTATGGCAACGATCATTGCCCATACCGCAGTGGTAGATCCGCGAGCTGAACTTGATGATGAAGTCCGCATCGGCCACAACTGTGTCATCGGTCCGCATGTCCGGATTGGTCGCGGTACACGTTTGGAAAACAACGTCACCATCACCGGCAATTCCGTGATCGGCCGCAACAACCATATTTTCCCAGGCGTAGTGATCGGCGCTGAACCGCAAGATCTAAGCTACAAGGGAACTCCGACCCAAGTTATCGTCGGAGATAGCAACGTTTTCCGCGAAGCCGTCACCATCAACCGAGCCACCGAAAAAGAAGATGGCATCACTTCGGTTGGCAGCAACTGCTACTTTATGGCTTGTGCTCACGTCGCTCACGATTGCAAAGTGGGTGATCGAGTTATTATGGCCAACAACGTTATGCTCGGCGGTCACGTGCATGTGATGCATGATGCTACGATCAGCGGTGGTGTGGGAGTTCACCATTTTGCTCGAATCGGCTGCTACAGTTTCACCAGTGGTGTAAGCCGTGTGCTACAAGACGTCCCACCTTACATGTTGTGCGAAGGCTTGCCTGCTCGCCCACGTTGTGTCAACGTTGTGGCCCTCAAACGCAAGAACTTTTCCACTCCCGCGATTCGCGCACTATCGGAAGCACATCGCTTGCTATACCGATCGCGTGTCGGCGTAAACCATGCCAAAGAAATTCTCACGGCGAATGGCATGTACTTGCCCGAAGTCGCCGTGCTGTTCGACTTCATCGATGATTCGAGCGAAGGCCGCCATGGTCGCGGTCGAGATAAAAGGAGAGCTGCGTGAGCCCATTGCGAGTTGCCGTTGTTGGTGCAGGTCATCTAGGAAGAATCCACGCGAAGTTACTGAAACAACACAGCTCGGTCGAGATCGTGGGAGTGGTCGATCCCATTCCAACCGCTCGCGCTCTGGTCGAATCCGACTTGCAGTTGCCGACATTCGCTGAGATCGATTCGGTTATGGATCGTATCGATGCGTGTGTTATTGCAGCCCCAACAACACATCATTATCGCATTGCCGCTCAAATGCTTCGCCAAGGCATTCATTGCTTGGTTGAAAAGCCACTTGTTCTTTCTGCCGATGAAGCCGTCGACTTGGTGGATCTTGCTGAGCAGATGGGCGTGGTCCTGCAAGTAGGACATGTAGAACGATTTAACCCTGCTTGGCAAGCAGCTCAAGCTTCGCTGCACGACACACGTTATGTGGAAACACAACGTTGCAGCGGATTCTCAGGACGTAGCACCGACATCGGTGTTGTTCTCGATTTGATGATCCATGATTTAGATTTGGTTTTACAACTGACTGACGCACCGATTCGCCGCGTCGAAGCGTTTGGCCAAGCCTTGTTGGGCAAACATGAAGACTGGGCCACGGCTCGCATCACTTTTGATGATGGCTGTATCGCTTCGCTCAAAGCCTCGCGTGTAGCTCCACAGCCGTTGCGAACCATGCATGCCGTAACGGCTCAAGGTTGGGTCGATATCGATTTCTCGGGTCCAACGGCACGAGTCATCGAACCATGTGCGGCGATTGCGCAGCATGATGTGGATTTCGATGTTTTAGCACCCGAGCAAAAGCAATCGGTCCGCGAAGGTTTATTTCAACATTGGTTGCCACGCCGCGATCTTGAGATCGTTCCCTGCAATGCGATTTTGGAAGAGCAAAAAGACTTTGTGGGAGCGATTGTGACCCATGGCTCTCCGCAGGTTACGGGCGTTCAAGCGGCTCGTACGATTGAAGTTGCCGAGCGCATTTTGACCTGTATTGAGCGTCATGCTTGGTATGGTCCAGCGAGTCATTTGCACCAGATGGGTCCAACCGCCTTGCCGATGTTGAGTCCCGAATCGCACGTTCTCGAATTCGGTACCCCTCATCAAGAAACCGAACGCCGAAAAGCTGCGTAATAGTTTTCAGTGATTCAGTTTTCAGTGATTCAGTGATTCAGTGATTCAGTGGAGTTGACTCAACCTTGTCTCACTGAACCACTGAATCACTGAAAACTGAAAACTAAACCACTGAATCACTGAACCACTTTTCTCAATCCCTCCCACAAAAACGTCGCAGCAAGTTCGTAAATCTCAGGGTCGGTGCTGGCGCGTGGTCCGGCGACGTTGAGAGTTTTGATGGGAGTATCTTGAATCCATTGCAGCAGTGACTGGATATCGTAAGTTCGATCGAGTCGAATGGTGCGATACGGTTTGAAATGTTTCTTAGCGAGATTGAAGGTGAGCAGAGTGCCGCCGGTCATTCGGGTGCGATAGAGGATGAGTGTGGCATCGGCTTCGATGATATTACGTTCGGTGCGAACGGCGTAGTCCTCTGACTCGAGTTCTTCCATTGGGTAATGGGGTGGAATCGGACCATCTTCGGCCCGTCTGCCTCGGGGGCAAAATCCCCCGTGCGGTAATCCGAGAGCGAACGCGACATCCAGCGCCGCGCGATCAACTCCGGTTTGTCCACCCGAAATGATTCGCAGCAGTCCCTGCTGGTTATCCCGTTTTCTAGCCACCGTACTCTTTACCTACCCACTTCCCCCAAAACTGAAAACTGAAAACTGAATCACTGAATCACTGAATCACTGAAACCTAAACCCCTGACCACTACTCTACCCCCCTTACCTCCCTCCGTCAACCATTCCAACTTTGGGAAATTTTTGCAGCCACGCTTTAGGAAGTGGAGCTTTGAAATTCAGTTCGAGTGGCATTTCGCTATCGGGTTGTTTTTGGGTGGGATGTTGAATTTGTAGAGAGAGGGCGTGCAGCATGATACCGTCGTGAAAGGGGACGGGGCTTCCGTATTTTCGATCGCCGACGATGGGGAAGCCGGCGTGGGCGAGTTGAGCTCGGATTTGATGTTTGCGGCCGGTGAGGAGTTCGATTTGCAGGAGTTGGGTATTGGGAGCGAGTTCAGCGAGGGGTTTGTATTGCAGGATAGCTTCTTTGGCTCCGCGTGATTGAGGGCGAACGATTTGGACGATGGGATCGTGTTCGCTTTGATAGAGCCAATCGCGGAGGGTGATGGGAGTGGGATGGGGCAGGGGAGTGGAGCGATAGTTAGAAACGACGGCCCAATAGGTCTTGCCGACATCGCGATCGCGGAATTGTTCGGAGAGTCGAGCGGCTGCTTTGCTGGTGCGAGCGATGACGGTGACACCTGATACGGATTTATCGAGACGGCTCACAACGCCTAAAAACACATTGCCGGGCTTTTGATATTTGATACGGATGTATTGAGCTGCTTCATCGAGCAGTGATTTTGCATCGGGTAAAGCCCCTTGCGAGACCCAACCTGCAGGTTTATTGACCACCAGCAGATGGTTATCTTCGTACAAAACCTCAAACGGCAGCTGCATACTCGACGCTCTTTCTTACATTCTTTCTTGTTCACCGAATTTCGCACCCATCACTTCATATCTTACCAAATCCCTCACTGAATCACTGAAAACTGAACCACTGAATCACTGCCTCCCCACTGAATCACTGAACCACTGAAAACTGAACCACTCATCCCCACCTTTCCTTATTGGTGCGTGGAGCGTACCATATGGGGATGCTAGGGGGCGAATTGGATTCGACCGGATAGCCTGAAGCGCTGTTGGCGTGTCGTGGTTGGTCAGTTGGCCACGTTAAAAGCTGACCACACAGTATCTGCAGAAGATACCTACGCACTGGCTGCCTAATTAGGCAACCCTGGCTGCGGGGGCCCGCCGGAAGCGCCCAAAAGCCAGTTGCAAATCCGGATCGCTAACCGTCATGCTAGGCACGCGGGAAGCTAAAAAAAGTTCTTAGCTGGTTGGCCGAGTACCCCGTTGCCAGGGGACGAGGCTGACGAGACTTTAAATTGGCAACTACACACGTAGAAGGCATCGTGGAAATATCTCGGGACGGGGGTTCGATTCCCCCCGCCTCCATTGGCCCGCCAGGGCCAATCGCTCTCCTTTCTCCTGCTCTCCTCTCTTCTTCTGGCCCTTCAGGGCCGGCGCTGCGCGTGTAAGGAGAAAATAGAAAGGTGAGCAGTAGAGCTATCTCCCGCCACTCTCTTAAACTCTGGAAGGCCGATACACCATCTGTCGTATCTGAGCCTTCCCCAAAACCGTTGAGACCACAGCTCCTCAACAGCGAGAGATGGATATCACATCCCAATAACCTCGCCGCGCCGCAATGAACGACCGAGAGAAACATAAACCGCGAAAAGCACGAAAATCGCGAAATAGGAAAGAGTTCGCTTTCGACCAGCACCGCCTACAAGGGGCAGCGAAGAAATGGCTTTATGCCGTTTCTTCGCAAGTTATGGCGTGGCTAGTTACGAACATCGCCACCCAAAAACCATCGCGACGATCTGGGCGGCGAGAGCTTAACTTCATTTCGATACCGGCTGCCCGAGCCGCAGTGAGCTGAGACAGCTTCACATTTGCAACGCTTCACGTACATTTGTCCTTGTCGTACACAGAATAGTTTTAGAGCCAATTGTGGCCAACTTGTGCTCGCGATGACGTCTCGCGGCGATCACTGCGTAGCCGGTAAGTCGTGGTGCCACTGGCGTGAATCCCGTGGAGACCGAAGGAGTATTCATCCAACGCACCTGCTAATCCAACGGAAGTACGCCAAGAGTTTGGCACACGGTCTAAACGAACCATTCCGAAGCGCGACCGCCTCAACTAGTAGATAGATCCAGCCCTTAGAAGCGGTGTACCTCTGGAGAAACGAAAACCGTGACGAAATCAAAACGGTCAATCATCGAGTCCGCCACCCGCCCTGTGCGGGTGGTTCCCGCGCCTGAGCAGCTACCAACGCGAACGCCAAACCCATATCAAACAACATTGACGCCAGTCAAGCACATGGATGGCTGGGCGGCGAGAGGTGGGCGCCTCACTGATTGGTGCTCGCCGAGCCGCAATGAGCTGAGCCAGCATCGCATTGAAATCTTCTCACGTACATTTGTACGTGTCGACATTTAGAATCATCGACAAAACAACTGATGGCAACCTATCTGTTCACGCAATGCTGGAGCCACCAGCAGAAAAGACGGATTACCGATCGCGTAGACGCTGCTGCAACTCCACTAATAGATTCGAGAGCGAGATTTCATCGAGATCCCGCAATTTATCATCCGTAGCGATTTCTTCACCGAGAAGTTCTTGAATCAACTGAATCTTGCCAGCCATTTTTCCGCGTTCCAATCCCTCTTCTCGTCCCTCTTCGCGTCCTTCTTCTCGCCCCTGTGTGAGCAAGCGGTCGGCCAACGATCCGGGTTCAAATTGGGTGGGAAATACGCTCTTCAGCGTTTGCTTGTACTCAGATTCACTGATATTCTTGTTGACAGACATCACATAGACTCCGATCACTTTAACCCACTCTTCCCCTTGATGACCGGGAAGCGATTGGACAATAAGCCGCAATATCTCACCCAGAATTTCGATCAGATGGCGGCTGCGACTATATTTTAGCAGCCGAAGCGTGCTTTTCAAAATCAGATTCCCGCCGATTTCATGGTCCTTCAGCGCGCTCAAGTCCAACAGTCGAAATCGGAAATCGACCTGATATTCGGCCAGCTCTTTTGGCCCCCTCACCAATTCTTGTATACTGCGGGCGGCAGACCAACCACTCTCTCCATGATACACCACCAAGGGGACAATTGGGCAAAGTTCCAAGCCCTCTCGTAGACGCTTTTCCCAAATTCGGATCAAATACGAAAGCAACTGGAAGGCAGTTAACGCATCGGATTGACTTTTGTGCTCAAACAAAAAGTAGATCAGCGTCTCTTTGGCACCATTCGCGTCTCGGTTCTTTGCTAGCGGCGCAGAAAAAAGCAAATCCGAAAACTTCTCGCGCAGATCGGCATCAACAAAACTACCCGCTTGTAGTTTCAAATTTTCCAAATCCAATACAGCCAACGCTGCTGCATCAAGTTGCGTCTCGATGAGGCTTCGCGCATTGGGCAATTGCGATAACGCAAAATGAAAAAAGTTATTATGTGGA